>JBDTNU010000053.1:0-14970 GCA_039933535.1 Caldimonas sp.
AGGCCCGCCATCGCCGCGAGATCGCAGCCGGCTTCGGTGTGGCCGGCGCGCATGAGAACGCCGCCGTCCTGCGCCTGCAGCGGGAAGATGTGGCCAGGCTGGACCAGGTCGGCGGCGCGCGCATCCTTGCGCACCGCGGCCTGCACGGTGCGCGAACGGTCGGCTGCCGAGATGCCGGTGGTCACGCCGAGGGCCGCTTCGATCGACACCGTGAAAGCCGTGCCATGCTGCGCACCGTTTCTGGCCGCCATCGGCGGCAACTGCAGGCGCTCGCAGCGCTCGCGCGTGAGCGTGAGGCAGATCAGGCCGCGGCCGAACTTCGCCATGAAGTTGATCGCTTCGGGCGTGACGTGATCGGCGGCGAGGACGAGATCGCCTTCGTTTTCGCGATCTTCCTCGTCGACGAGGATCACCATCCGGCCGGCGGCCAGCTCGGCGACAAGCTCTGGAATCGGGGCAATGGCCATAGGTGAAATTGTAGGCGTTGACATCGGTTCAAGCCCCGGTGTGGGTAGCGACCAGCATTCGCTCGACGTAGCGGGCGATCAGGTCGATCTCGAGATTGACCCCGCCGCCAACCGAGAGATTCCGCAGGCTGGTGTGTTGCACCGTGTGCGGGATCAGGTTGATGGAGATTTCACAACCGGTGGCACTGTCCGCCACCTGGTTGACGGTGAGGCTCACGCCATCGACCGCGACGGAGCCCTTGACGGCGAGGAAGCGCGCCAACGCCGCCGGCGCTTCGACCCTCAATTCCCACGACTCGCCGACGCGCTCGAAGCGCGTGACGCGGCCGACGCCATCGACATGGCCGCTGACGAGATGGCCGTCGAGCTTGCCATCGGCGCGCAAGGCCTTTTCCAGATTGACTTCGCCGGGGCCGTCGAGTCGCTCGGTCTTGGCGAGGCTTTCGGCCGAGATCTCGACGCCGAAGCGGCGCCGCGCAGGATCGAGCGCAACCACGGTCATGCACGCACCGGAGAGCGAAATGCTGTCGCCGATGGCGACGCCGTCGAGAAAGCCGGCCGGCGCTTCGATCGACAGCGCCTTTCCGAACCCGTCGCCCGCGCCGAGCGAGCGCGCCTCGATGATGCGCCCGACGCCGCTGACGATGCCCGTGAACATCGGCTGATTGTCCTCGCCCGGATCGGCGGGCAGCGTCGCGAAGGCGTCAGCGCTCGCGCGGCCGGAGGCGCAGCCGGACGTCGTCGCCGACGGCAGCGGTCTCGACAATGCGGAAATCGAGGCCTTGTTCGAGACGGTCGAACGGCCCGAGCGCGGCGAAGCTGCGACCGCTGCCGAGCAGGCGCGGCGCGAGGTAGACGAGCAACTCGTCGACGAGCCCTTCGCGCAGGAAAGAAGCGTTGAGTTTCTCGCCAGCCTCGACGTGCAGCTCGTTGACACCGCGCTTGCCGAGGTCGGACAGCATCGCCGCCAGCTCGACCTTTCCGGCGGCCGACGGAAGAAGCGCGATCTCGACACCGCGTGCTTCGAGGCTGCGTCGCCGCTCCGCGTCCTCGATCGCGCCGTAGAGCAGCACCGATCCCGGCGGATCGACGATGCGTGCCGCGGGCGGCGTCTCGAGCCGCGAATCGACGATCACGCGTAGCGGCTGACGCGCGGTGCGGACCATGCGCACGTCGAGCCGCGGATCGTCTTCGAGCACGGTGCCGACGCCCGTGAGCAGGGCGCCGGCGCGCTTGCGCCAGGCGTGGCCGTCGCTGCGCGCAGCCTCGCCGGTGATCCATTGACTCGCGCCGTTCGCGAGCGCGGTCCGGCCGTCGAGCGACACCGCGACCTTCAGGCGCAGCCAGGGCCGGCCGCGCTCCATGCGCGAGAGGAAGCCGATGTTGATCTCGCGCGCTTCGCAGGCAAAGGGTCCGGCCACGACGTCGATGCCCGCGGCCACAAGGCGCGCCGCGCCTTGCCCCGCCACCAGCGGGTTCGGGTCGCGCATCGCGATGACGACGCGGCCGACGCCGGCGGCCAACAGCGCATCGGCGCACGGCGGCGTGCGACCGTGATGCGAGCAAGGCTCGAGCGTGACCACGACCGTGGCGCCGCGTACGTTCGCGCCACGCGACGCGGCGTCGCGCAAGGCCATGACCTCGGCATGCGCGCCGCCCGCCTCCTGAGTGTGGCCGCGGCCGAGCATGCTGCCGTCGGCCGCGACGATCACGCAGCCGACGCGCGGGTTCGGCTCCGACAGGCCGATCGCATGCTCCGCCAGCGCAAGGGCTTCGCGCATCGGCGCTTCGAAAGCGTTCGTATCGTTGGCGAAGCTGGGCAAGTCGTTCAAGGGATGCGTCGAGGCGATGCCTCAGGGTTGATGTTGTACCGTGCCCAGTCCGGCCGCGAGCAGACCGGTGGTCGGTGCGCCAGGGCAGCTCTGGTCGCCCCGCACGACCAGGAAATTCTGCGCCTGCAGCGCGGCGGCGACGTCAGCGTAATCCGAAGGGTGCTCGATGTTCGCATCGATTGCACCCGAGCCGTCGCGATCGCTGGCGTAGCGGCAGACGCGCCGGTCGGCGATGCCGCTACCGATCGTCCATCCTGAAGGCACGAGCGTGCTGCGGCCGGACCACCGGCCGTCGGCGCGCGGCGCGACGATGCAGCGATAGCTGATGAAGCGATCGCCCGTATCGCTCCACGTCAAGAGGCCGAGCGATGCGGGCAACGCGTCGATCGGCACGGCCTCGATGTGCAGGCTTCCGCCGGCCGCGTAGCCCACCGTCTTCATGGCCTCGGCGCTGCAGTCCGGCATGCTCGGGTAGCTGCCTCCCGAAAGCTGCAGAGCGACCGCGGCGGCGGGGGGTGCCTCGCTTGCCTGCGACGGCAACGGCGGCACCGCCGACGTGAAGCGGATCGTCCCGCCGACGTATAGCCAGATCCCTGCCGTGCATGATGAAAGATCGCGTGACGTGAGATCGCGCGTCGCGGTCGCCACGGCGACGCCGGCGCAACGCGAGACGATGTTGCCGGTCGCATCGTCGAAGACCATTGCCGTGCCGGCTGGCGTCGCGGTCTTCTGCCCGCTGCGGCTGCTGCCGAGTGGCTTGGCCGCAAGAGGAACCGCGGCCGAGCGGCCGAAGGCGCTGCGCTGCGCGCCTCGACCGACACCTACTGCGAGCGCGCCGGACCAGGCCGGGTCGCTGCGCGCGATCACGCTGTCGAGGACGACCCGCTGCGCCGCACCGCTGCGATCGGCCCACTCGACGGATACCGAGGCGCCTTTCGCACCGGCGAAGGCGGCTTCGTCGATGCGGCGGACGATTCGATAGTCGGCATTGCGCGCGTCGCCGGCGTCGGCATCGGCAACGCTGTCGGCGCTGACGATAGAGGCGTATGCGCGAGCGCCGGGGGCGGCGGCGAGTGTCGACCAGGCGCGCAGCGTCTCGAGCTCGCGTTCTCCCAGTCGTACCGCCTGCGAGCGTTGCCGCGCCAGGTCGGCGTGCAGGCGAAGCTGAGCTTGCACTTGCGCCGCCGCCATCGCGGCGACGGCGAGAAAAACGAAGGCGATCAGCGATTCGAATAGTGCCACGCCGCGCTGCGAGCCGCGCGGCGACGAGGGCGAGCGGGCGATCGAGCTCATGGTCAGAAGTCCTTCCAGCTGCCGTTGACCCGGGCAAAGCTGCCGCTGCTGCGTTGCAGGCGGGCCAGGATCGCCGCGTCGTGGACGATGTCGGCGGCGGCGTCGCCGCTGTAGTTGCCTTCGCTGATCGCTGCGCCTTGGATCGACGCCTCGACGACCGCGTCGCGCCAGTCGATCGAGGTCGCAACGACGACACCATGCAATGCCACCGCGCCACGCAGACGCACCGCGCCGGTGCTGACGATGACGATCGGTCGCAGGGTCGTGCCGAGCGAGACCGGGCCCTCGATCGCAAGGTCGCCGTCGATCGCGAGCAGCCGGCTGCCGGCGGCGACGGCATCTGCCACGGCGCTGCTGCAGTCACCGCCGCACGCGATGCGCGTCGCGGCCGGCTGCGCCATCCACGCGGCCTTGTCCATGCCGAACCAGCGCGCGAAGAAGCGGTCGCCGTCCAGGGTCGAGAGGTCCGTGTCGCCCGAGACGATCGAGCCATCGAGGGCGGAGCCCGCGGGTGCCGTGATACGCAGCGCATTGCCCGAGACGTTGCCGCCTGCGTGGACAGCGACGCCACCGGAAGCGGCGTCGGTGTTGTGCAGGCCGAGAGCGCTCGCACCGGCATCGACATCGCCGCGCGCCGTCAGTGCCGCGCCCGGCGCGCTTCGCAAGCCGGGCACCAGACCGAACGCGACCTCGACGCGTGCCGCGGCCTCGTGTCCGGTGTCGAGCATCGCCAGGCACCGCGCATCGCTGCGTGTGCAACCGGTCGCGATCGCGCGAACGATTCCGGGCCTGGCGCCGGCCGCGAACTCGACCGTGAAGGCGGGCGCCGTCGCACGGCCCGCCGCCGCGACGGGCACGGGCAAGCCGGTCGCGGGGCAACTGCAAGACCAGCCGCCGCCGCTGCGAACGCAGGTTGCTTGCAGCGGCGCCGGCGTGCCGGCGTCGTTCCAGCTAACCGGTATCAAGCCGGCACCGTCGTCGCGCAATTGCCGGTCGCGAAACGACCGCGCACCGCCAGCCGCACTCGGCAGGCAATCGTCACCGATCGGCGTGTTGTCGTTGAGCTTGGCGAGCGCCCATTCGAGGCCGGCTTCCGCCGCCTCGAACGCTTGCGTGGAGCGGTACTGGTTGGCCGAGGAACGCGCTTCGACGACGAGGTTGCGATTGGCGTAGGCTACGACGATCAGCATCGCGAAGACGAGCAGCATCGTGATGACGAGCGCCGCGGCGCCGCGTTGCTTGTGGATCGGTGTCCTTTTCATGGATTCAGCCCTCGCAGCTGCCGAAGACGGAAACGTTTCGCAACCGCACGGCGCTCTGCACGCTGCGTCGCACGCTCGCATCGAGCGCGGAGCGCCCGGCGATCGCGACCGCGAAGCTTTTGATTTGCTGGCGCGGCGGGCAAGTGGTGCTAGCTGCCGCGCAGGGTTCGGCGCAAAAGCTTGCGAGGCTCGTCTCCTCGGTGCGAGGCTCGACGCTGAACGTGGTGACCGCGAGCGTCGCTGGATCGGTGAGGGCCTGCCAGTTGCTCTCGCCGAGCTGCAGTTCGATGGCGCCGTTGCGCAGGCGAAAGCCGAATTGCTCGTTGCTGTCGACCGTTCCGTTTTCGCTGGCGTCGCGCGAGAAGCTGAGGCTCACTGCATCGGAAGCGGCCATGTCGGGCATGACTGCGGCGTAGGGATTTGCGACCACCGCGCGGCCATCGTCGTCGCGAACGCCGGAGGCCGATGCCGCCCAGTACCCAGCCCGTCGCAGATCGCGCGTAACGATATCGGCGGCCGTGCGCAGGTCCTGCATCAGGCGCGCTTCGATCAGCAGGGCCCGGTTCTCGCGCACGTTGCTCACGACGATCAGGGTGCCGGCGGCAACGATGGTCAGCCCGATGGCCGTGCCGACCAACAGCTCGATCAGCGACAGTCCACTGGAACTGCGCGGGCCCATCACTGGTTCCAGCACTTGCGGTTGACGTCGACCGGGTTCGACGCCGCGGCGTCCGGTCCGGACGCGTAGCTCACGCTGGCGCCGTAGCCCGACAGCCTCAGCGTCCGGCAGCCCGCGTCGCGCGCCTGCCGGCCGGCGGCGGTGGCGATGACTTCGTAGCCGTCCAGCGAGCTGGAGGTGACCTGGAGCGTGTAGTAGCCGGACATCGACGTTGCGCGCACTCCGATCTCGGCCAGATCGCCGTAGCTGCGGTTGTTGGCGCGAAAGCGCTCCTGGGCGAGCTGAACCTGCATCAAAGCGACCAGGCCGTCGCTGCGCCGCGCCCGCAGCACCTGGCCTTCGAGGGAAGGGTAGGCGATGCTCGAGAGCACGCCGGCGATGCCGACGGCGATCATCGTTTCGATCAGGGTGAAGCCGCGGTTCGCCTTCCTGCGGCTCGGTCCGGTGCATGAAGCGGAAAGTCGTTGCATGAAGGTCTCCGGTTTAAGTTCAGCAGGCGCGCCAGCCCGGCACGGCCCCAGCGGGCGTGCACGAGCGAACCCTGCCCATGACGTTGACGATGTGGTGCACGGCACGGCCGCGCGGGTCGATCAGGCGCACCGTGCCGGTCGGCGTGCTGGTGCCGTGCAGCGGGTCGAACAGGATCGAGGCGACGTTGGCCTGCACGACGACGCGGTCGGCGGCGCCGAGGACCACGGTCTTGATCTCCGCCGCGCCGCCGGTGCAGACCGCCGGACCGCTGTCGCCGCAGCTGCACTGCGTGGCCAGACCGGTGTGCACGACCCAACAGCTCGTGGCGGCGCCGGCGTGAAAGCTGAGACGGATCGGCCGGTTGCGTGCGACCGCCTCGGTGCGGACGAACTGGACGTCGGCGGCAAGCGCATGGGCCGCCGCGTCGAGGCGCCGCGCGTCGATGAACGCGGCAAGGCTCGGCGTCGCGGCCGTCGCGACGATCGCGGTCACGACGACGATGATCATCGCTTCGATCAGCGACATGCCACGCTGGCAACGCTTCGGCGAGGGGTCGATGTGCTTCGTGTCCATCAGAAGCACTGTAGAAATCCGCGACGGATTTCACGATCCCGTAGACAGGGGAATGGCGGGGGGGGGCGGCGGGCGCCCGTCGGGGGCTATCCGATCAGATGTCGCGGATCAGCTGGCGGAACTCGTCGACGTCCTCGAAGCTGCGGTACACCGACGCGAAGCGCACATAGGCGACCTTGTCGATCCGTTTGAGCTCGCGCATGACGTGCTCGCCGACCTTGGCCGAAAGAACTTCCTTCGCTCCGCTGTTGAGGAGCTTTTCCTGGATGCGCTCCATCGCCGCGTCGATCTGCTCGACGCTCACCGGGCGCTTGCGCAAGGCGAGCGTCATCGAGGCGCGCACCTTGGCCGGATCGAATTCGGCCCGTGTGCCGTCTTTCTTGACCACCGAAGGCAGCGCGATCTCGGCGTGCTCGTAGGTCGTGAAGCGCTTGTCGCAGCTTTGGCAGCGGCGCCGCCGGCGTACGACGTCGCCTTCTTCGGAGTCGCGCGTCTCGACGACGGTCGTGTCTTCGAAGCTGCAGAAGGGGCACCGCATGCCGGGCTAGCGGTAGACGGGGAAGTCGCGTGTCAGCGTCGCCACCTTGGCGCGGACGGCCGCGAGGTTGGATTCGTCATTCGGCTTGTCGAGCACGTCGGCGATCAGGTGCGCGGTGCGGGCGGCTTCTTCTTCGCGAAAGCCGCGCGTCGTCATTGCCGGCGTGCCAAGCCGGATGCCGCTCGTGACCATCGGCTTTTGCGGGTCGTTCGGGATGCCGTTCTTGTTGCAGGTCATGTGAGCGGCGTGGAGCACGGTTTCCGCTTCCCTGCCGGTCAGGTTCTTCGGCCGCAGGTCGACCAGCATGACGTGGCTCTCGGTCCGGCCGCTGACGATGCGCAAGCCACGCTCGATGAGCGTCTCCGCGAGCACGATCGCGTTTTTCGCGACCTGCTGCTGATAGAGCTTGAACTCGGGCGCCAGCGCTTCCTTGAAGGCCACCGCCTTGGCCGCGATCACGTGCATCAGCGGCCCGCCCTGCAGGCCGGGAAAGACGGCGCTGTTGATCTTCTTCGCCATCGCCTCGTCGTTCATCAGGATGATGCCGCCGCGCGGCCCGCGCAGGCTCTTGTGGGTGGTCGAGGTCACGACGTGGGCATGCGGCACCGGGTTCGGATAGACGCCGGCCGCGACCAGCCCGGCGTAGTGCGCGATGTCGACCATGAACCAGGCGCCCACGTCCTTGGCCACCTTGGCGAAGCGCGCGAAGTCGATCTTCAGGCTGTACGCCGAAGCACCGGCGATGATCAGCTTCGGCCTGGTCTCGTGAGCGAGCCGCTCCATCTGGTCGTAATCGATCTCTTCAGCTGGCGTCAGGCCGTAGCTCACCACCTTGAACCACTTGCCGCTCATGTTCAGCGGCATGCCGTGCGTGAGGTGGCCGCCTTCGGCCAGGCTCATTCCCATCACGGTGTCGCCGGGCTGCAGCAAGGCGAAGAAGACGGCTTGATTGGCCTGCGAGCCGGAATTCGGCTGGACATTCGCGTAGGCCGCGTCGAACAGCAACTTGACGCGGTCGATCGCGAGCTGTTCGGCCATGTCCACGAACTCGCAGCCGCCGTAGTAGCGCTTGCCGGGATAGCCCTCGGCGTACTTGTTGGTGAGCTGGCTCCCTTGCGCCTCCATTACCGCGGGCGAGGCGTAGTTTTCCGAGGCGATCAGCTCGATGTGCTCTTCCTGGCGCCGGTTCTCCCGCTCGATGATCGAGGCGATTTCCGGGTCGGTGTCGGCGAGGATGGTGGGGCTGCGATGAAACAAGGTCGGCTCCTTCAGCGAGGCGTGCGTACCCGCGGGTAGGCGGACAGGCTGGCCCAGGCGAACGGCTCGACCGGCGACTGCTGCGCAGCGGCCGGCCGCGCTTCCCGGTGGTGGTCCACCTAGGCCCCGAAGGATGGGGCCGAATCGCCAGTCGCGCGGCCCGGAAAGTGTAGCGGACCGGGTCTCGCTCTAGCGAAGCAGAGCGACCTTCTCGGGCAGTGCTCCCGGCTCGGCGGTGGGCCGCGCGATCGGCTCGGCGCCAGATGTCGGCGTCACGACGGCAGCGTTGGGCGTTTCGCGATCCAACGCTTCGGCGACGCTCGGGCGGCGCGAAGGCAAGGGCAGCGGCTTCATTCCGGCCAATCGGCGCAAGGTGTTCTGCTCGACCAGCACCTTGATCGCGTAGCCTGCATCGTCGCCGTTGGCCGCGCCGACGTAATAGCGCAAACCCGCCTCGAGGCTGCCGGCACGGGCGATGCATTCCTTCAGCACCTGCACACCGACGCGCAGGTTGGTCACGGGGTCGAAAGCCGCGTGCCTGCCACCGAAGGCCTCGTACTTGTCGTCGTGCACCTTGGTCATGACCTGCATCAGGCCTTGGGCTCCGACCGGGCTCTGGGCAAAGGGGTTGAAGCTGGATTCGACCGCCATCACGGCCAGGATCAGCGTCGGGTCGAGGTTGACCATTTCGCCCACGCGCCAAGCCTCCTGCACCAGGCGGCTCACCGGTTCGGGGGCGACGTGATAGCGCCGCGCCAGCCAGCCGGCAACGGCGGCCTGGGTCCGGCTGAGGTCTCTCGGGTCCGTCGCGGTCGCCCGGGCAATGGCATCCGGCTCGCCAAGATCGGGCTCCTGAACGTCGACGAGAGGCTGCATCCGCGCCTCGTGGCGCACTTGCAGCCAGTTCAGGGTTTCTGCCTCGAGCGCGTGGCGCAAGTCGGCACGGCTGGCGGCGAACAGCACGAAGCCGACGACGCCCAGGCCGAGCAAGGCCAGCGTGTTGTGGCTGACCTCGAGCAGGCCGTGACCGACGTCACGCAGGAACACCGAGCCCGAGCCCAGCAGGGCGGATCGCCACGAGGCGGCCGTAGCGCGGAGGCTGTCTAGCTTCGTCATCTGTCACTCTCCCTGCCGGCGACAAGTGCCTTGGCGCCGACGGGTGGGTCGGTGGCACAAGACGGCACGGCGATAATTTCCGCCAAGGTGGCGGCCGAGAAGTCGGAGTCGATCTGGTTTGAAAAGCAAGGCCGGATCGCACTTGCGGCACTCCGCCGATATGGCGGTCCGCGAAACGGCGCGATTCTAGGAAGCCGTTTAATTCCCGGTCAACACTGTAGTCTCGATTCTTTAAAACTAACAAATATGAAATATCGAGATCTCCGTGGCTTCATGGCCGCCCTCGAATCGAATGACGACCTTGTCCGGGTCACCGAGCCAGTCTCGGCGCGGCTCGAAATGACAGCGGTCAGTGACTTCGTCTTGCGGCAGGCAGGCCCGGCATTGCTTTTCGAGAGCCCGGTCGGTTACAAAATTCCGGTGCTTTGCAACCTGTTTGGGACGCCTGAGCGAGTCGCCAAAGCGATGGGCGCCAGCGACGTGAGCGAGTTGCGCGACATCGGGGAGCTGCTTGCCAACCTGAAGGAGCCCGAGCCGCCGAAAGGCGTGCGCGACGCCGGCCGGCTGTTACAACTTGCCAAGGCGCTCTGGACCATGCGGCCGACGATGGTCTCGCGAGCGCCGTGTCGCGAGGTCGTCGAGGACGGCGAGGCGATCGATCTCGGCCACCTCCCCATCCAGACCTGCTGGCCCGAAGACGCGGGACCGCTCATCACCTGGGGGCTCGTCATCACGCGCGGACCGCAAGGCGGACCGGGCGCACGCCAACGTCAGAACCTCGGCATCTACCGGCAACAGGTGATCGGCAAACGCCAGGTCGTCATGCGCTGGCTCGCCCATCGCGGCGGCGCGCTCGACTTCCGCGAGTTCGCGAGCGCGCGGCCGGGCGAGCCATTTCCGATCGCGGTCGCCCTCGGTGCCGACCCGGCGACGATCCTGGGCGCGGTGACGCCGGTTCCCGACAGCCTGTCGGAATATCAGTTCGCCGGCCTGCTGCGCGGCTCGCGAACCGAGGTCAGCGACTGTTCGGTCGGCGATGCCGGCGTCATGCTCCAGGCGCCGGCAACCGCCGAGTTCGTTCTGGAAGGTCACATTCCACCGGCCGCCGCAGGCTTCACTTCGACCAGCGAACACGGCGTGGCGCTCAAGGAAATCGGCGGCTACCTGCACGCGCTCGAGGGCCCGTTCGGCGACCACACCGGCTATTACAACGAGGCCGACTGGTTCCCGGTGTTCGAGATCACCCGCCTGACCCACCGCCACGCGCCGATCTATCACTCCACCTATACCGGCAAGCCACCCGACGAGCCGGCTGTCCTCGGCGTCGCCCTGAACGAGGTGTTCGTGCCGATCCTCAGGAAGCAGTTTCCGGAGATCGTCGACTTCTACCTGCCGCCCGAGGGCTGCAGCTACCGGATGGCGATCGTCAGCATCAAGAAGCGCTATCCGGGTCACGCCAAGCGGGTGATGTTCGGCGTCTGGAGCTTCCTGCGCCAGTTCATGTACACCAAGTTCATCGTCGTGGTCGACGACGACGTGAACGCCCGCGACTGGAAGGACGTGGTCTGGGCGATCACGACCCGGATGGATCCGGTTCGCGACACCGTGCTGGTCGACCACACGCCCATCGACTCGCTTGATTTCGCGTCGCCGGTCGCCGGGCTCGGCGGCAAGATGGGCCTCGACGCGACCAACAAATGGCCGGGCGAAACCCAGCGCGAGTGGGGCCGTCCTATCCGCCGCGATGCAGCGGTCGAGGCCCGCGTGGCCGGCGTGATCGCGGCGATCACTGCGCCCCGATAAGGCCGAGGACCTCGGCGCAGCCTCCCTGCCGCCTATGTCTTGCGCCGGCGCGAGGCGCTCTTGGCGGGCGCTGCGCTGTTTGGCGAGTGGCTCGGCTCCGCCGCGGCCGGCTTTGCCGACGACTTGCCCGACTGCATGCCCTCCGACATGCCGATCAGCACACCGCTGACCAATGCGGCGTAGCTGTCGAGCATCACCTGCGCGGCGCGCATGCTGCTGGCGCGTGTGTCGCGCAGCGTCGTCTGCGCTTGCGCCATCAGCGACTCGACCGTCTGGGTCGCCTGCGCGCCGGTATTGCTGCCCTTCATCTTCAGGGCGGAGAGCGCGTGTTCCCAAGGCGCCTGCAAGGGCCCGGCCGACTTGCTTGCCTTGGCGACTGCGTCGAAAAAGGTGTCTTCCATCTTCTCGATGTTGGCCATCGCGTCCTTCATCGGCTTCTCGCCGATGCCGACGCCGTGGCTGACGAATTGTTCCAGCGCCTTGCGATTGGCCTCGACGGCCTGGAGCAGCGCCGAGTCGATGCCCGCGAGCGCCTTGCCGAGCATCGCTTCGACGTCGACCGGGCTCGCGGTGTTCTTGGCCGCGCCCATCGAGGCGGCGCCAGCGACGGTCTTGACGACCTTCTTGATGCTCTCGAGCGTGAGCTCGCGACCCTGCAGCGCCTGCAACGTCGCGCTCGAGACTGCCTTTCGCAGCGCCTCGCCCTGCTTGGCGCCGGCCTCGGCGAACATCGTGATGAGCGCTTCCTGGTCGATCCCCGACTTGATCATGTGAGTTCCTTCATTGCATGTGCTGACCGCCATTGATGGCGATGTTCGCTCCGGTCAGGAACGCGGCCTCGTCCGATGCGAGATAGATGATGAGACCGGCCACTTCTTCGGGCTTGCCGAGCCGGCCCACCGGAATCTGCGGGAGGATCTTGGTATCGAGGATCTCCTGCGGAATCGCGGTCACCATCTTGGTGCCGATGTAGCCGGGCGAGATCGTGTTGACGGTCACGCCCTTTTTCGCCACCTCGAGCGCGAGCGCCTTGGTGAAGCCGTGCACGCCCGCCTTGGCCGCCGAGTAGTTGGTCTGGCCGAACGCGCCCTTGCTGCCGTTCACCGAGGAAACGTTGATGACGCGGCCCCAGCCGCGCTCGACCATGCCGTCGACGACCTGCTTGCTCATGTTGAACAGGCTGTCGAGGTTGGTGCGCATGACCGCGTCCCAGTTGACCTTGTCCATCTTCTTGAAGGTCATGTCGCGGGTGATGCCGGCGTTGTTGACCAGCACGTCGACCGCGCCGACCTTGCCCAGCACCTCGGCCACGGCATGCGCGCAGGAGTCGATGTCGGCGACGTCGCAGGCCACGGCAAGCGGCTCGTAGCCGCTTGCCTTCATGCCGGCCAGCCATTCGCCCGAAGTCTTGTTGCCCGGCGAGTAGGTGACGACGACGCGGTAGCCGGCATCGGCCATCTTGGTCGAGATCGTCTCGCCGAGCCCGCCCATGCCGCCCGTGACGAGCACCACGCGGCCGTTTCCTTTCGCTGCAGGCATGTCTGTCTCCGTCGTTGTGATGACGCTATTCTCGCGCCCCGACGCCTTTTGCAACCCTGTGAAAGCCCGGGTCTTTCGCCTCTATCGGCGCGGGTCAGCCGAGGCGCTCGATCGGCCGGGCGGTCAGGAACAGAACCTGCGGCGACTGGTGGCCGCGCAGGAACTTGAGCACGCAGTCCTTCTGGATGCGCGCCTCGCCCAGGGTCTGATGCAGCGCGTCGACCGACATGATCGGCGCGCCGTCGATGCCGAGCACGACATCGCCTTCACGCAGGCCGGCGCGCGCCGCCGGGCTGGCGGGCTCGACCGAGAGCACGCGTACGCCGTGGTCCTGGCCCAGGCCGTGGTGCATGACGACACGCCGGTCGATGGGCACCGTCTGCCCACCCACGCCGAGCCAGCCACGGCGAACCCGGCCGTGCCGGAGCAACTGCGGGATCACCCAGGCGGCCGTGTCGATCGCCACCGCGAAGCAGATCGCCTGCGCGCCGCGGATGATCGCGGTGTTGACGCCGACCACCTCGCCGCGCGCATTCAGCAGCGGCCCGCCCGAGTTGCCCGGGTTCAGCGCCGCGTCGGTCTGGATCACGTCGGGGATCAGCCGACCGGTGCTCGCGCGCATGCTGCGCCCGAGCGCGCTGACGATGCCCGCTGTCACCGTGTGCTCGAAGCCGAGCGGGTTGCCGATGGCGATCGCGATTTCGCCGCGCTTGAGCTCGGCCGAGCGGCCGAGCGTGGCCGGCGCCAGCGAAAGACGCGCCGCGGCGCCGATGTGGAGCAACGCAAGGTCGGTGTCCGGGTCGTCGCCGACCCACTCGGCCGGAGATTCGATGCCGTCGCCGAGCGCAACCGAGTAGCGCAGCCCCGGACGCGTGGCCGTGGGCGGCCGGCCCGCCCGTGCGACGTGCGAGTTGGTCAGCAGATAGCCGTCGGGCGTGATGACGAAGCCAGAGCCACCGCCACCGGCGCCCGGTGCCGCGTCGTCGCCGTCGATGCGTACCGCGGCCACGCTCGGCGCGACCCGGTCGACCACCGAGGTCACGGCTTGCGAATAGGCGTCGAGAAGAAAGGCGTCTTGGGCGCCCATGTCGGTCTCCGGAAAGCCGAAAGCTGCGGTTCGCGCCGGCGTTCGCAAGGCCGATCGCCGACCTGCTCGCTGCGTGGCCCGGCCGGACGGGCAGGTGACGGCTACGCTGGCGCGCCCGACGACGAAGCGCTGCCTCAGCGCGCGCCGGAACTGCACTCGGCCAGGCGCCGCTCGAGATAGAGCCGCTCGGCGGGATTGCGCGCGAGCGCGAGCGCGGCGCGATAGGCCTCGACGGCTTCAGGCAAGCGGCCGAGCCGGCGCAGCAGGTCGGCGCGCGCGGCAGGCAGCAGGTGATAGCCCTCGAGCTCGCCACCTTGCTCGAGCCGCTCGATCCAGGCCAGCCCGTGCTCGGGACCTTGCGCCATCGCCAGCGCGACAGCGGCATTGAGCTCGACGACCGGTCCCGGCTGCTCGCTCAGCAGGCCGCTGTAGAGAGCGGTGATCTGCCGCCAGTCTGTCTGGTCGGCGCACGCCGCCTGTGCGTGCAGCGCAGCGATCGCCGCCTGCAGCTGATAAGGGCCGCGTCGGCGTTGCAGCAGGGCCACCTCGAGCACGGCCAGTCCGTCGGCGATCTCGCCCTGCTGCCAGCGGTCGCGGTCCTGCTCTTCGAGCGGCACCAGCGCACCATCACCGCCGATGCGGGTGGCGCGGCGCGCATCGTGCAGCAGCATCAGCGCAAGCAGGCCATGCACCTCGGGCTCGTCGGGCATCAGGACGACGAGCAGGCGCGCCAGCCGGATCGCCTCGGCGCACAGGTCGGGACGGATCAGGCCGTCGTGCTCGGTGGTCGCATAGCCTTCGTTGAAGATCAGGTAGACGACACCGAGGACCGCCTGCAGCCGCTCCGGCAGCAGCTCGCGCGACGGCACCTCGTATGGAATCCGCGCATCGAGGATCTTGCGCTTGGCCCGCACGAGGCGTTGCGCCGTCGTCGCCTCGGGCTCGAGGAATGCACGTGCGATCTCACGCGTCGAGAGGCCGCCGAGCGTGCGCAGGGCGAGGGCGACTTGCGCCGGTCGCGCGATGGCCGGATGGCAGCACGTGAAGACGAGG
>JBDTNU010000054.1:0-14763 GCA_039933535.1 Caldimonas sp.
GCCAACATCCAGGAAGAACCAGCCATGATCTTGCGTCTTGCTCTATCGATTGCGACTCCGGCAAGTCGCTGCCAGGGTTCGTCTGGACATGGAGGCCCGGCACCAGGAACGCGAGCGGATCGCGCGCGACCTTCACGACACCATCTTGCAGGAAACGCAGGGGCTCGTACTGGGCTTCCAGGCCCTGGCCGGCAGACTTCCGGCCGACGGCGAGATCCGCAGATCGATGGAAGGTCTGCTTGACCATGCGGACAACACCCTCGTGATTGCTCGCCAGAGCGTGTCGGGGCTGCGCGCTTCAGAGTCGGAACAAGCGAGTCTCGTCGACAGGTTCGAAGCACTTGCAGCCGAATTCGCCCACGGCGAGATCCCGGTGAAACTCTCCGTTCGCGGCGAGGAACCCAGCCTGCCGGAAGACAGTCGCAATGAAGTCTATCGGGTCGGTCGCGAGGCCGTTCTCAATGCTTTGCGTCACTCCAGCGCCAGCGTCGTGACTGTCGCCTTGACCTTCGAGACCCAGCGCCTGCGCATGATTGTTCAAGACGACGGTGTAGGCATCCTCGATCTGACGCGGGAGTCAGCTGGGCGCCCCGGACACTGGGGCTTGGTTGGCATGCGTGAGCGCGCGGCACGAATTGGAGCTGAACTGTCGATCCGAAGCGTTGACGGGAGAGGCACGACCATCGAACTGGGGCTTGCGACAGGAGATGGGCTCTGGCGCAGAATCAGTGCTATCCGCGTAGGCGATCGACTTCGCCGCTTCCTGTCCGCATGAATACGAGTCGGTTTTGCACAGCCCCGATTCGATTGATGGTCGTCGACGACCATCCCCTCGTCCGGGCGGGCATCGCGGCACTGGTCGACGCTGACGATCAGATGACGGTCGTCGCTCAAGCGAGCAATGGGCGAGAGGCTATCGACTATTTCCGCTTGTACCAGCCAGACGTCACGTTGATGGACTTGCAGATGCCCATTCTCGACGGGGTGAAGGCGATTACCGAGATACGCCAAACATGGCCCGAAGCGCGGATCGTGGTTCTGACGACCTACGATGGTGACGTGCAGGCGCTGCGCGCGTTGAAGGCCGGAGCTTGTGGCTACTTGTTGAAGACCGCGATCCGCAAGGAATTGCTCGCTGCCGTCAAGGATGCGCATTCAGGGAGGAGCAATGTCGCTGCGGAGGTCTCGCGAGAAATTGGCGAGCACGCGATGGACGAAACGCTTTCGCCACGAGAGATAGACGTCCTGCGCCACCTGGCAAGCTCGAGCCGCAACAAGACGATTGCCTCGAACCTGGGCATTTCCGAAGGGACGGTAAAGGCCCACATGAAAAGCATTCTCGCGAAGCTGAGAGCGAGGGACAGGACCGACGCAATCGTGATCGCCTTGCGACGCGGAATCATCAACCTCGCCGACTAGGCCGCGTTCTCATATTTGGGTATTCGCCGGCTCTCCCATCTCGGGATGACAGGCCGCTCCCTGCAGCCGAAGATCTCCCCATACACGGCAAGCGGAGAAACGATGAACGCAGTCATTCAACACCATCACGGCGAGGCTTCGCATGCAGATGGTTTCTTGAGATCCCGGGCCAACCCGATCTCCGTGGCGGTGGCCTACAGAGAGCCGCTGGTCAGGGCAGGTTTGGCGTCCACCCTGGCGTCGGACGGCGGATTCGCGGTGAGTTTCATCGACCACCTGCAGCGTGCTCCATCGCAGAATCCATCCCCGTCAGCCGAGGTGGATGTCGTCGTCGCGGACTACGAGACGGCACTGGCGATATCGAGCGCGATGTCGACGGACGGCCTCGCTGGAAAGGTGCCCAGGGTCATGGTCGTCAGTCATCGCGATCGCGAGTCCGAGATCCGCCATGCCCTTGCCTGCGGCGTGCATGGCTATCTTCTGCTCGGATGCCAGTTGGACGACATGATCGACGGCGTGAAAGCACTGCACCGAGGCCAGAGGCATCTTGGGCAGGCGGCCGCTCAACGCGTGGTCGAGAGCCTGTCGCATGAGGTACTGACTGCCAGAGAGGCGGACGTCCTGCGCCTGCTGGCAGACGGGCGCGTCAACAAGTCAATTGCCAGCGAACTGCATATCGCTCTCGGAACAGTCAAGGCCCACGTGAAGTCGATTCTGGCCAAGCTAGGAGCCAGGACAAGAACCGAGGCCGCAAGCGTGGCACAGCGCCGAGGCTTGTTGGCCTAGTGCCCGCGATCTCCCAAGAAGGAGATCCCGGGCGCCGACGCTGATCGGCCTATTGGCGGCGTGCCGGTCACTGTGCCGTGTAGCCGCCATCCACGGCCAGGTTCTGGCCGGTGAGGAAGCGTGCCTTGTTGCCAGCAAGGAAAACGATGGTCTGGGCGATTTCCTCGGGCTTCGCAGCGCGCTTTGCCGGCATCGACGACAGAAAGCCGGCTTTGGCTTCTTCGCTACGACCGACGAATCGGTCAAGCATGTCGGTGGCCACCGGGCCGGGCGCGACCGAATTGACCCGTACGCCGACCGCGGCGCCTTCGAGTGCGGCGCTTTTGGTCAGACCTTCCACCGCGTGCTTGCTGGCGACGTAGACCGCGGCACCCGCCACGCCCACCTGGCCAGCGATGGACGAGAGGTTGACGATCGCGCCCGAGCCTTGCTTGAGCATCACGCGCATCTCGTGTTTGAGACACAGCAGTGTGCCCAGCACATTGGTGCTGAACGTGGTTTCGTAGTTGTCGATAGATTGCTCGGTGATCAAGCCAAGCTGACCTTCGGTACCGGCGTTGTTGACCGCCACGTCCAGACGGCCGAAACGCTCGACCACGTGTTCGATCAGGCTGCGCACGTCGGCCTCGTGGCGCACATCGGCGCGCAGGTATTCGGCGCGCACGCCCAGCCCGCGCAGCTCGGCGGCCAAGGCTTCCCCGGCTTCGTCGCGGCGGCCCGAGACAACGACGTTTGCCCCCTCGCGGGCAAAGGCGAGCGCGGTGGCGCGGCCGATGCCGGTCAACGCACCGGTGATCAGGACGACTGGGGTCGAGTCATTCATCGTGGTTCCTTCTAGTCAGGTAGATTGATGGGGTGCCGGAGGCTCGTCCTCGTCGATTGCATGGCGGTCGGCCTCACAACCGGGGTGGCACCTCCAGTGCGAGGAAATGAATCACGCGAGGTGGACCATCGCCAATGTGGAACTTGACCGCTGCCTGCTGTAGATCCGCATCGCTGTGGGAGACCCGCTGGTGCTGGCGCAGGTGCTCGGCCCACGACTCGACGAGAAACCACTCCATGAGTTGCTCGGGGTCGGCGGTGCTTTCGGTGATGCCCCACGCATAGGCGCCATCGCGCCGCCGTTCGTCGGATACCGCCCTCATGGCAGCGAGAAACGCGTGTCGGTCCCGAGCACGGATTCGATACTCGACCTGCACCATCACCGGCCCGCGATCGTTCTCGACTTGCGCCGAGAGCAGCGGCTCGGGCCAATGGTTCGAAGCCTGAAGATCGGCCTCGCCCGTGGGCAGCTTGACCCGGTGGAACATAAGCGCGAGGAGGACCAGACCGGCCGCGCCAACCCACAACGCCGCCGGAATGCCGATGGCCTGCGCCAACGCGCCCCAGACCAGGCTGCCGCCGGCCATCGCACCATTGAACGCCATCAGGTACACGGCCAGCCCGCGTCCCCGCACCCAATTCGGCAGGATTGCCTGAGCCACGCTGTTGAACGTCGTCAAAGCGACGATCCAGCCGACGCCGAGGAGCACGAGCAAGCCGACGGCAAGCCACTTCGGCGGCGCGAACGCCAGCCCGGCCATCACACAGGCCGCGGCAATGGCCGCGAGCAGCACCAGGCCATCTGCGTTGAGCCGTTCGCGCAGACGTGGCAGCAGCACCGCACCGATGATGGCGCCCGCACCCACCGCGCCGAGCAGCACGCCGTAGAAGCCGGCGCTGCCGCCCAGCATCCGGCGCGCCACCAGCGGCAGCAGCGCCCACACCGCGCTTGAAAACACGAAGAACACCACGGCGCGCAGCAGCACGACGTGCAGCTCCGAGCTTGCTCGGGTGAAGCGCAGACCCGCGCGGAAGGCACCGAAGAAGTTTTCCGACAGCTCCGTCCTGGCGTGCTGCGGGCGCCTCCACCACAGCAGGGCTGCGGTCACGACCACGTAGCTGAGCACGTCCATGCCGTAGGTCACTGCCGCGCCAAAGCTGGCGAGGATCAGGCCGCCGGCAGCCGGCCCGATGGCGCGTGCGATGTTGATGCCGAGCGAGTTGAGCGCGACCGCGGCTTTGACCTCCGCACGCGGGACGATTTCCGGAACGATGGCCTGCCATGTCGGCCCCATCAGCGCCGCAAAGACTCCACCGGCGAAGGTCAGGCCGATCAGCCACTCGAGCGTGAGCGTTCCCGAGTGCGAAAGCAGCAGGAGGCTGCCGCTGACCGCGGCCATCGCAAACTGCAGCGCGATCAGAAAGCGTCGCCTGTCCAGGATGTCCGTCAGAACCCCTGCCGGAATTGCCAGCAAGAAGATCGGCAGACTGCCCGCCGCCTGGATCAGCGCGACCGCGGCAGGGCTGGCCGACAGGTCGGTCACCAGCCACGCGCTGGCAACGTCGCGCATGAAGGTGCCGACATTGCCGAGGACGGTCGCCACCCACAGCACCGCGAACACCGGTTGTCGCAGCGGCGCGAACCCGCCGCTCGCGCTGCTGCTCGGGGCGCCGCTGCTCATCGCCATTCGATTTCGCGCTCTCTGACGTCCATCCACACCACCAGCACGAAGCCGCCGACGAGGCCGAGATGTTCGAAGAAGCTGTTCGCTGCCATGAAGCGGTCTGGCGGCGCCAACTCCCAGAAGCGGTTGGCGGTGAATGTGGCGGCCAGAGTGAACGCCGCCAGGGCGAGCGACGCGATCCAGCGCTGAAAGCCCACGACGATCGCGATCGACGCAAGCAGCTCGAGCGCGATCACCGCCGCGGCCAACGGTGCGGCCGGCGAGAGGCCGAAGTGCCTCATCTCGGCGACCGCCGAAGGAAAGTCGATGGCCTTGTCGATGCCGCCCTGCAGGTAGGCCGCGCACAACCCGAGCAGGGCGACCGAACGTACCGCCCGGTGGCCAAGTGCAGCCAAGGGACCGCTGGAGCCCACGTCGCCGAGTGAAGTGAGGCTCATGTCAGACCGCCCAGCAGGCGCAGCCCAGTGCACCCCAGAAGCCCTTGAGGTCGGCGATGGGGAGGCTCCTCGACCAGGCATTGGCGTGATCGTGACCATGCATGCCGCAGACCTTGGCACAGCCGCACGAAGCTGCCACGGCTCGCCGCACGGCCTCCTGCATCGTCGAGCCCTGCGGATCGGCCCAGCCGGCATAGCCACCGAAGGTCCGAACCGGCGACCAATCGGGCATGGCAGGCGGCGTGTCGCTCTGATCGAACTCGGCGAAGGGGCCGGCGCCGTAGACGACCTTGCCGCCGAGAAGGGTCAGCAGCGCGGTGGTGTCTGCGATCTCCGACTCGGCACAGGCGAAGTAGTCGCGGTCGGGCACGACAAGGTCGGCGAGCTGGCCGACCTGGATGCGTCCCTTCTTGTCGACCTCATTCGAGAACCAGGTGACGTTCTCGGTCCACATGCGCAGCGCTGTCTCGCGCTCCAGGCAATTGCGCTGCGGGTACAGCTGCATCCCGCCAACCGTCTTGCCGGTGACGAGCCACGCGAGCGACACCCACGGGTTGTACGACGCTACACGCGTCGCATCGGTGCCGGCCGACACCTTCGCGCCGGCAGCGAGCATGCGTGACACCGGCGGCGTCCCTTCCGCCGCGCCATGACCATAGCGCTCCACGAAATACTCGCCCTGGTAGGCCATGCGGTGCTGCACCGCGATGCCGCCACCGAGGGCGGCGATGCGCTCGATCGACTGATCGGAAATTGTCTCCGCGTGATCGAAGAACCAGTGCAAGCCTTCGAGCGGCGAGTCCTGGTCGATACGCTCGAACACGTCGAGCGCCCGGCTGATGGTCTCGTCGTAGGTGGCGTGCAGGCGCCAGGGCCAGCGGTTCTGAACCAGCACGCGCACGACCTCCTCCAGATCGCCTTCCATCTCGGGCGCCATGTCGGGCCGCGGTTGGCGGAAATCTTCGAAGTCGGCCGCCGAGAAGACCAACATCTCGCCGGCGCCGTTGTGCCTGAAGTAGTCCGTGCCTTGCTTGTAGGTGGAACTGGCGGTCCACTTCAGGAAATCGTCCTTCTCCTGCTTCGGCTTCTGTGTGAACAGGTTGTAGGCCAGGCGGATCGTGAGTTGGCCCGCCTCCGAGAGTTGCTGGATGACCTGGTAGTCCTCGGGGAAGTTCTGATTGCCGCCACCCGCATCGATCGCGCCGGTCACTCCAAGGCGATTGAGCTCGCGCATGAAGTGCCTGGTCGAGTTGACCTGGTATTCGAATGGCAGCTTGGGCCCCTTCGCCAGTGTCACGTACAGGATCGACGCGTTCGGCTTTGCCAACAACAAGCCGGTCGGGTTGCCGGAAGCATCGCGCACGATCTCGCCACCCGGCGGGGCGGGCGTGTCTCTCGTGTAGCCGACGGCGCGCAGCGCGGCACCATTGAGCAGTGCCCGGTCGTACAGGTGGAGCAGAAAGACGGGCGTGTCGGGGGCGACGCGGTTGAGCTCGTCGATGGTCGGCAAGCGCTTCTCGACAAACTGGTGTTCGGTGAAGCCACCGACAACGCGCACCCATTGCGGAGCGGGCGTCACGGCAACCTGGCGCGCGAGCATGTTCATGGCGTCGGCAAGGCTTCGCACCCCGTCCCAGCGCAGCTCGAGGTTGAAGTTCAGCCCGCCGCGGATGATGTGCAGGTGGTTGTCGATCAGGCCGGGCAGCACGCGTCGTCCGCTCAGGTCGATGACGCGGGTCGCAACGCCGGCGAGGGGCATGACATCCTCGTCGCGGCCGACACGGATGAAACGGCCGTCCTTCACGGCGACTGCGGTCGCGGTCGGATTCGCCCGGTCCAGTGTCGTGAACAGTCCTCGGTGAAGGATGAGGTCAGGGTCAGAGGTACCCGTCATGGTGATTGCCTTGTCGCTGCGATGCAGCGTTGAGTTCGCTGGAGGGATGCGCATCTGTCGCCAGACAGACGCGCATCGACTGGCATCCTCGACCGGCACGATGGCCGGGCAGCCGACGCATTCAGCCTTCGTGGGCGTTGAACATGGTCTTGGCGTAGGTGATGCCGAGGCCGTACGAGCCCGCGTACTTCTTCGCGATCCCGGTGGTCATGTCGTAGGTCTCGGTGCGCGCCCAGTCGCGTTGCAGCTCGAGCATGTACTGAACCGAGGTCATCGGCTGGGCACCGGCCTGCACCATCCGCGTCACCGCGCGGTCGTGAGCTTCGGGCGAGACATCGCCGCAGGCGTCGGCGATCACGAACACCTCGAAGCCCTGTTCGATCGCCGACAGGGCGGGACCGACGATGCACACCCCGGTCCACAGGCCGGCAAGCACGATGCGCGTCTTGCCGATCTCGTTGACCCGCTTGATGACGGCAGCGTCTTCCCAGGTGTTCATCGACGTACGGTCGAGCAACGCCTGCCCCGGAAAAGCGTCGGTGATTTCGCTGAACATCGGTCCCGAGAAGCTCTTCTGGGCGACCGTGGTCAAGATCGTGGACACGCCGAAGCCGACCGCGGTGCGCGAGATCAACGCCGCGTTGTTGCGCAGATTGGTCGCGTCGATCGAATGGGTGGCAAAGGCCATCTGCGACTGGAAGTCGATCAGGATCAGCGTGTGGTCCGTCGGCGTCAGCAGCTTCTTGCCGGGGGTCGGGGTGGCTTTGATGGACATGGGATCTCCTGTGAGAGAACTGGTTGGGGAGCATTCGCATCGTCGTCTCGCGGCCTCGCGAGGTCTTGCCGGATGAGCACACGCTTTGCCGAAATGTTCATTGGCGTCCATCCGGCTTGGCAGCCGCCGCGCTGCTTGGTGCCGGGAACCTGGTCGTGTAAGAAGCCGGGAGCCATTCGTAGACTCTGCCGACAAGCCGCACATGGCCGATACCAGGGAAGGAGATGTGCGCGGCGGCGACCCAGTAGCCACGCTTCGATGCATCGGCGAAGATGAGCCTGCGCTCCCGCTCCGCCGCATCGGCGTCGCTGTCGTACTTGACGCGGATGGCCGGCGCCGGGAACTGCACGGCGGCGACGTGAACCATGTCACCCCAGACCACGAGCTTCTCGCCTCGACTCTCGATCGCGTACCAACTGTGCCCCGGTGTGTGCCCGGCACTCGGGATCGCCCGGATGCCTGGCGACAGCTCGCCTGCCGATTGAAACGGCACCAGGCGGCCGGCGGCGACGTACGGCGCCAGCGAGTCGATCGCCCCGTCGAACATCGAACTCAGGTAGGCGGGCGCACTGGCTTGGTTCGCGCGGTTCAACCAATACGCGGCGTCGACGCCACTGACGCGAACGGTCGCATTCGGAAAGGCCATGGCACCGTTTGAATTCACGCCGCCGACATGGTCGCGGTGCAGGTGAGTGAGATAGACCTCGTCAACCTGTTCGGGCGCATAGCCTGCGGCCCTGAGGTTGGCGAGCAGATGGCCGCCATCGGCGCCGTACAGAACGCCCGCGCCACTGTCGATGAGGATCAGCCGCCTGCCCGTGTTGACCAGGAAGGCATTGATCGACCCTTCCACCGGTGGCTTCAACACCGAGCTGCGCAGCAGTCTCGCCACTTGGCCTGGGCGGGCGTTCGTCATCACCTCGTCGACCGGGAAGTCATGCGTGCCATCGAGCAACGCGGTGACTTCGAAGTCACCCACCATCATTCGGTAGTAGCCGGGTGCTTGCCTGAGCACAGGCGGTGCGGCGGCCTGGGTAGGCAGCGCCATCGTGCCGGTGAGGCCTGCCACCGCAATCAGCGTGACCGACAGAACATGTTGAAAGCGGTAGATCGAGTGGCGCATCAGAAACCCCGGTGGTGGCCCCTGAGCATCCCGTGACGAACCGGAGAAGTCTTGTCCGATAGCGTCGCAACTTGTTCAGTGGTTGCCGTTTCGTCTCAACTCGTCTCCCCCTCGCCCGTCCAGGCCTGCTGCAGGACCGTGGCAACCATGATCACGGGCGGCAGGATGAAGCACCAGAGTCGAAAGTAGGTGTAGGCGACGGCGGCCAATGCGCAACCCGCCGCGAACACCAGCACGCTCGCTGTCATCTTCTTGAGACGGGCACGGGTCGCGTCCGAGCCTTCGACCGGGAGGCCACGGAACATGTCCGAGAGATCGATCATCACCTGCGTCGTCGTGCCGGTCATGAGGGTTGTCGGAGGCGCGCTGGTGAGATGAATCCGGTGCGCGGCGTTCTGAATGGCCATCGCGGCCACCAATGTCATTCCGGTGAGCACCGCTGTCCAGCTGTCGCCGTCGTCGAACGGCCCGAATTGGAGAGCGAACGCCGCGGCAGCAGTCAGCAGCACCAGTTGGAGGACGAGCATCGTCCGCAGCACCGGAAGCCCGAGGCCGGGCAGCTTGAAACTCCAGAGACGGGTCACGAAGACGACTGCGCAGAACACCGGCAGCGCCAGGAGTTTGGTCACCGCACCCGAGGTGCCGTGCACGAGTGCGGCGCCGAACGTCACGAAGTTGCCGGTGACATGGGCGGTGAACAGGCCTTGCAGGGCGAGGAAGCCCGCCGTGTCCACATACCCGCCGTTCAGGCTCATCAGCTGTGCGACGGTGGGTTTCATGCGGCGCTCCCGTAGTCCTGGTGAGACGAACGGCGAGCCGTCCCAGTGCAGCGCAATGTCAGTTCGATGGACATGATGAATTCGCCCGTGAGTCAGGGTTGCCTTGGGATTCGAGGCGGATGCTGCCCTTTCTGTCGCGGCCGGTCTTGGCGATTTGGCTCTTGCCTTGCGCGTTCGGCCGCACTACGCGCCGACATCTGCCGACGACTCTGTCGGCATCGACAGCGGCTCGAAAAGGCAATTCGCGGGACAAATCGCCAAGACCGGCGCGAGGACACGCTGCACGATGCCAACCGGCGTCTCCGTCGTCCCGTCGCCACAGCACAGGAATACACCATGTCGCGTTCCCTTGTCGTCGCCGCCTCCTGCGCCCCAAGAGGCATCTCGTGAAGCTCTACCTTGCTTCGTTGGGCATGGGCCTGTTGGTCGGAATCGTCTACGCGCTGTTCCAGGTCAGATCACCGGCTCCTCCCGTCATCGCGCTGATCGGGCTGCTGGGGATACTGGTCGGTGAACAGCTTCCGTCGCTGGCCAGGCAGCTCTGGTCGAAAGAAGCGAACGCGGTCTCGTGGATCGGCGATCAGGTGGCACCGCACATGTTCGGCCACCTCCCCGAAGGCACGACGACCGTGGCCTCCCGCGGGACACGTGATGCCGTGGAGCCGGCTCATGAATAGCGAGGCCACGGCACCAGTCGCGATCGTTCGTGCGCTGGACAACGCGTCGGCGCTGCTTCTGGCTCGAATCGTCGCCGTCATCCCTTTCCTCGTGGCGGGGGCAATGAAGCTGCTGGACTGGAGCGCGGTCGAGGCCGCGTGGTCATGAATCGGCTCACTCGATGCATCGCGACACTGGCGGTCTGTGGATCGGCAGCGGTATTCTTCTTCGTCATCATCGGCGTCTTCGGGATCGCGATATCGCTTGCCGGGTTGGTGCTCTTCGTCATTTTGGCGCTGGCCATGTGTGGCCGATCGCAACGGACGGAGACGCCTGAATGAACTTCGATCCCGTCCTGCTGGCGCGCATCCAATTTGCCTTCACCGTCAGCTTCCACATCATCTTTCCGACGATGTCCATCGGCTTGGCGATGTTCCTCGCGATCGTCGAGGGCCTGTGGCTGAAAACCAAGGATCCGCTCTACCTCCAAATCTACCGCTTCTGGCTCGGCATCTTTGCCATGGCCTTCGGCGTGGGCGTGGTCACGGGAATCGTGCTGGCGTTCGAATTCGGCCTCGGCTTTGCACGGTTCGGACAGATCGCCGGACCGGCCATCGGCCCATTGATCGCGCTGGAAGTCCTGACCTCGTTCTTCCTCGAGGCCGGTTTTCTCGGCATCATGTTGTTCGGGTTGCATCGTGTCGGGCCCAAGCTTCACTTCACGGCAACGTGCATGGTCGCGCTCGGCACGCTCATGTCGGCCTCGTGGATCCTGGCCGCCAACAGCTGGATGCAGACGCCGGATGGCGTCAGCGTGATGAACGGCCAGGTCGTCGTCACCGACTGGATGCGGGTCATCGTCAACCCGTCGTGGTTGGTGCGCCTTCCGCACATGCTGGTCGCGGCCTACTTGACCGCTTCGTTTCTCGTGGCCGGCGTCGGTGCTTGGTATCTCCTGCAGGGCAAGCACCTGGATTTCGCGCGCAAGACGGTCTCGCTCGGCACCGCATTCGCGACGGTGCTGATTGCCGGGCAGGTGTTCATCGGCGACATCCTCTACGGCACGATGCTGAAGCATCAGCCGGCCAAGATGCAGGCCGCCGAGGGCTTCTGGGAAACGAAGTCGGAGTCACCGGCCCCGTACTACTGGATCATCGTCCCGGACCAGAAGAATCAGCGTAACAAGTTCGAACTGGGCATCCCCTACCTGGGCAGCATCTGGCTCACGCACAGCCTTGACGGGCGGGTCGACGGTCTGAAGAACACGCCACGCGATCGGCAGCCGATGATGGGTTGGGTGTTCTATGGTTTCCGGCTTATGTACGCCATCGCCATCGTGATGTTTGGCGTTGGCGCCGCGGCACTGTGGCTGCGGTGGCAGCGGCGCCTGTTCACGGCCCGGTGGTTCCACCGCTGGCTCGTCGTGATGACCCCGTCGGGAATCCTGGCGACGCTTGGCGGCTGGTATCTCGCCGAAACCGGCCGCCAGCCGTGGGTGATTTACGGAATCCTGCGTACCGTCGACGCCGTTTCGCCCGTGCCGGCGAGCGCCTTGCTCTCGACGCTTGTGGCGTTCGTCTGCATCTACACGGTGTTCATGGCGGCCTTTCTCTTCTTCGTCGCACGAATGATTCGGCGCGGGCCTCAGGCGGCGCCCGCCCAGGCCGAGGCATCGGGTTCCTTGAAGGGCGCGCTCAAGCCGGCCCTCTCGCGCGCATGCCCCGGCGGCAAGCCGGCATTGGCAGGGTGATGTCGTGGACCTCCCGCTTCTCTCGGCCTTTTTCGTCGCGCTATCGCTGTCGTTGTACGTGCTGCTCGATGGCTTTGATCTGGGTGTTGGCGCCTTGCTGCTGATCCAGCCCGACGAGCGGCTACGCGACCGCATGGTCGACGCGATCATGCCCACCTGGGACGGCAACGAAACCTGGCTCATCATGGCGGGCGTCGCTCTGCTGGCGGCTTTCCCCATCGCTTACGGCGTGCTGCTGCCGGCGTTCTACCTCCCGCTCATCGTCATGCTGCTGTCGCTCGGGCTGCGCGGCGTGTCGTTCGAGTTCCGATACCAGGTCACTCGAGGACGCAGGTTCTGGGACTTCGCGTTCGGACTTGGCTCGCTCCTCGCCGCGTTGATGCAAGGCATCGTCGTCGGCGGCCTGGTGCAGGGCATCACCGTCTCCGAGGGAGGCTTCGCCGGAAGCGTGTATGACACCTTCCACCTGTTCAGTGCGTTGACCGGCATCGCAGTCCTCGTGGGTTACTGCGTGCTCGGGGCAGGCTGGCTTCACCTGAAGGGTACGCCCGAAGTCCGCGCATTCGCAGTTCGGTTGCTGCGCAGGGCCACGCCCGCGTTCATCGTGCTCAGCGCGCTGGTTTGCGTCACGGCTGCCGAGGTCCAGCCTGGAATTCGCGACGCATGGGCCGCGCACTACGTTGCGCTTTCGGTTCTCAGCGCGCTCTTCATGCTCGTCGCGGCGGCCCTGCTGCGTGCTGTTGCTCAGACCTCCGACTGGCTACCGTTCGGTATGGGCATCGTCCTGTTTTTGCTGGCGGTCGCCGGTCTGGCGATCGCGGTGTTCCCGAACATCGTTCCGTTCAGAGTCAGCCTGTGGGCGGCTTCGTCGCCTGCAATGAGCCAGACGTTCATGCTGATCGGCGCTGCTGTCGTCACCCCGATGGTGTTGGGCTACTCTGCGTTTGCCTACCGCGTTTTTCGTGGCAAGACGCCTGATGAAGGCTGGGAAACATGAAACCCAGGGCCAAGAGGCTGCTGTGGTTCGTCGGCCTGCATCTGAGCTCGGTGGCTGCTCTGCTGGCGTTCACGATGGCCTTGAAGACCCTCCTCAGAGTGCTGGGCTGACGTGGGGATCCCGTGGCGTTCCGACGCAGGTTCGAGCGACCAATTTCATCAATGAGGTGGTCAGGAGGACCGATGGATGCCGTGCCCCCGCAATTCGTGACGGAAGAGATGCGCATCGTTGATGCAGAAGGGCGGCTGCGAATCCTCTTGTCAGCCCGCTCTGGCATCCCGGTCTTCGCTCTGATGCACTCCGACGGACGTACTGGCGTGAAGCTGGCTCTCTCGGTGGACGGACATCCTTCGATCACTCTGCTCAATCCCGACTCGACCGGGCCGGCAGCCTCTCTTGAGGTGGATGGAAAGGGCGCCCACGTCAAATTCGATGGCGCGGGCGGCGCCTCCAGCTACGTCTTCCTGAACAACGCCGGCGGATCCGGCCTTGTCCTGATAGACGCGTTCGGCAGGCGTCGGTTGAACGCCACCGTCGACAGCAAGGGCATCACTTCGGTGGAAGCGTTCGCAGCAGACGGCAAGCCAGCACCTTTCACTCCCCATCGCCCGCGAATCGAATGAATACATCGACACCCGTGCCTCGCTCCAATGGGACGAGCGCCAGCACCCGCGTGACGCTCGCGCACTACAACGGAGTGACGTTCGAGGCTGTCGCCTGGGCGCCGCACGAAGCGGAGGTGGACCTCTCTTTCGCTTGCATGTTCGAGCACGAAGCGAATGGCGCCCAACTCGGTGGTGGTCTGCTCAGCCTCGACCAATCGCTCGACCGGT
Source organism: Caldimonas sp. (assembly GCA_039933535.1). Lineage (GTDB taxonomy): Bacteria > Pseudomonadota > Gammaproteobacteria > Burkholderiales > Burkholderiaceae_C > Schlegelella_A. Next base: position 13,958 of record JBDTNU010000054.1, read on the forward strand.
TGCTGACGCGCTCTCGAGCCGCGGGGACATTCAAGGCACGCGCGCTCGAGACGCTGCCCATTCGCTTTCCACCCTCGGCAGTTCGCGCGCGTTCATTGATGGTCATCGGACTGGGCGATCCTGACACGCTGTGCGAAAAGCGAGTCGAAGCGGCGTCATCACTGGCCTTGTCGCAGGCACTCCGGTGGGAAGCACGAACCGTGGCCTTCGCACCCAATCTTCTCGACGCTGGTTTGGCGATCAAACCGGACCTGTATGTTTCGCGTGCAATGCTGCAAGGCGTGCTTGCCGCGATCGACGTGGAACGGGCGCTGCTCGCAACACGATCGTCTGCGCCGTTGTCCGTGACGACATGGTCCTTCGATACCGGGCCTTCGCGTCTTGCGGGCGCAGTCTTGGAATTTAGAGCCGCATTTGAGCAACTCACCGGCCTGCAGGCAGCGTTCTGACGTCGGCCATAGTCGTTCGAACTCGTACCGATGGGGGGACCGAACGATCGCTCGATGGCAGTCGAGGCGAGTCGGGCCCGGGAGGTCGAACGTCAGCGACCGCCACGTTTTCACTCACAACGACAGCTTCAGAGCTGCGTAGCTGACGCAGCCCCATCCTCGCCAACTGCATGTGTGCATCGCGGCAGACGATGTTTGGCGTCGCAGACTCTCGGCGCACCCATCTGACGAAGTGGGGCAAGATGGTGGGCAGGAGCGCGAGTTGGGCGCCGAACGGGCTCCGATCCTAGCGATGAGGCGGACACCCTCTCCACCAAAACGACTTCCAAAGCAGCCCCGGGACGTCGCGCGCCCTGG
>JBDTNU010000055.1:0-14760 GCA_039933535.1 Caldimonas sp.
CAGCGAGCCAGTCGAGAAGGAGCGGCAGGCGCTTGACGACGTCGTTGACGTTCCATGTGGCGAGCTTCATGCAGAGGCTATTTTGCGCATGCCCAGGGCATCGGCCCCGGTCCCCGCCGTAGCGACCAGTGCGGCGTGAACGGCAAGAGTTGGCAGCTCCCACTGGCCTTCGTCGCCATCGTTCCTGTCTGTGCGACAGCGCACCGACAAGGGCAGCGCAGCGCTTCAAGCTCGGCGCCGAATCTGTCTACCCGAGAAGTCAAAATGAAAAAGAGCCTCCCTGATGCCGATGCCCGCCGCGGTTCGTCTCCATATCTGCTGTCCGCGCTGGTAGCCGGCACGTCGCTGGCGCTGTTGGCCTGCGCGAGCACGCCACCTCCCACCGAGCAGGTGGCGGTATCGACCGCAGCGGTCGCCAGCGCTGCCGGAGCAGGCGCCACCGAGCTCGCCCCGGTCGAGATGAAAGTGGCGCGAGACAAGCTCGACCGCGCCCAGCTGGCGATGGCTGCCAAGGACTATGGCGCCGCACTCTCCCTGGCCCAGGAAGCCCAGGTCGACGCCGGCGTGGCCCAGGCCAGGGCGCAGTCCGTCAAGGCCCGCAAGGCCGCAGAAACGGTGCGCGAAGACAGGCGCGCGCTGAGCGAAGAGATGGACCGCAAGAAAGCCGAGCCACCCGCACCCGCAGCGAAGAACTGATGACCATCATGAAGTACACACGCATTCTTTCCCTGGCGCTGGTTTCGGTGGCCTTGCTGGCTGCCTGCGCCACCACCCCCGAACCCAACGCCATGCTCGAGCAGGCGCGTAGCGACTACCGCGCGGCCGCCGCCGATCCGCAGGCGCGCGACCTCGCCAGCGTAGAGCTCAAGCAAGCCGGCGACGCGCTCGCCCGGGCCGACGAAGCCTGGTCCCGGCGTGATGCCAAACCCCAGGTCGACCACCTCGCCTACATCGCCAGACAGCGAACCGCGATCGCCGAAGACACGGCGCGGCAGAAGGGTGCCGAGCTGGCCGTCGCCAACGCCAGTTCCCAGCGCGACAAGATGCGGCTGGCCGCGAGGACCGACGAGGCTGACGCCGCCCACCGCGCCGCCGACGCGGCGCGCATGCAATCGGAGCAGGCCCAGCGACAGAACGCGATCGCGCAGCAGCAGGCCGACGCGGCCCGCTTGCAGGCGGCAGCGTCGCAGCAACAGGCCGCCGATGCGCAGCAGCGCAACAGCCAGCTCGAGGCCCAACTTCGCGACATGAACGCGAAGAAAACCGAGCGCGGCATGGTCGTGACGATCGACGACGTCCTGTTCGACACCGACCAGGCGCGCCTCAAGCCCGGCGGCATGCGCAACGTCGAGAAGCTCGCGGGCTTCTTCCAGCAATACCCGCGCCGCACAGCGCTGGTCGAGGGCTTTACCGACAGTACCGGCAGCTCCGGCCACAACCAGGAGCTCTCGGGTCGGCGCGCCGACGCGGTGCGCTCCGCCCTGGTCGGCATGGGCGTTTCGGGCGACCGGATCGCGACGCACGGCTACGGCGAAGCGTATCCGGTGGCGGGCAACGACAACTCGAGCGGACGCCAGCTGAACCGGCGCGTCGAGATCGTGCTGTCCGACGACGCAGGGGTTGTCGCGCCGAGGTAGCGCCGCCGCTCGGCAGGCTCGTCGCTCCGCGTGTCGGCATCGAGCCGCCCGGAGCGCGAACATCGCCGCGCGCGTTTCATACCCTCGCAACTGCAGCGCGTCGCACGATCGTTGACCCGGCTCGCGGGCGGCAAGGACACTCGCGGCTCGTTCCAGCCGCGCCGTCGCAGGCGCACGCCGCCGCCATGAAAATGTCAGTTGCCATCACTGGCGCCCTGTGCGCTGCCGCCATGACCACTTCTGCCTTCGCCGCCAAACCCGGCACCCGCAATCGCGCCGAGATCCCGGCCGAGTTTCGCTGGGACTTCTCGGCCATCTACCCGAGCTGGGCGGCGTGGGAACAGGGCATGAAGGACATGGACGCCCGCATGGACGCCTTCTCGGCGTTGAAGGGAACGCTCGCGCAGGGCGGCCCGGCCCAGTTGCTCAAGGCCTACCAGGCCTACGACGAGATCGGCAAGCTGCAGTACAGCGTCTACCGCTACACGCAGCTTCAGCGCGACGTCGACACCCGCGACCAGGCGGTCGCCGGGCGCTTCCAGCGCGTCGGCGCGGTTTTCGCCAAGTTCGCCACCGCGACCGCCTGGTTCCAGCCCGAGCTGCTGGGCATTCCGGAAGCGACTGTCAGGGGCTGGATCGACCAGACGCCGGCGCTCGCGCCCTACCGCTTCCCCATCCTCGACAGCTTCCGCCAGAAGGCGCACGTGCTCGACGACAAGGGCGAGCGCCTGCTCTCGCTTGCTGGCCGCTTCAACGCCGCACCGGCGTCGATCTACCAGGAGCTGAGCACCTCCGACATCAAGTTCCCGACGCTGAGGCTGGCCGACGGCAAGGATGTCTTGCTCAGCCCCGGTACCTACGGCGCGCTGCTCGAGAGCAACCCGAGCCAGGCCGAACGCGGCAAGGCCGCTGCGTTGCACGTCGGCACCTACGGCGCCACGGCCAACACCTACGGCGCGATCTACAACGGCATTCTGCAGCGTGACTGGTTCGTCGCCAGGGCACGCAACTTCGACACCACGCTCGACGCGGCGCTCGACGGCAACGCGATCCCGCGCGCCGTCGTCGAGACGCTGATCGACGCCACGCGCGCCGGCTCGGCCGCGTTCCAGCGCTACGCGCGCCTGCGCAAGAAGCTGCTCGGCCTGCCGAGTTATCACCTCTATGACGCCTATGCGCCGATCTTCCGCAGCGACAAGGTCTATCCCTACGAGCAGGCGCGCGAGCTGGTCATCGCATCGGTGGCGCCGCTCGGCGACGACTACGTGGCCAAGTACAAGCGTTTCGTTTCCGGCGGCCGGGTCGACGTGTACGAGAACGACGGCAAGAAGAGCGGCGCCTACAACGCCGGCGTGTACGGCGTGGGCCCGTACCTGCTGATGAACTACAACGACACGCTCGACGCCGCCTTCACCCTGGCGCACGAGGGCGGCCACGCGATGCACACCGTGCTGTCGTACGAGGGTCAGCCCTTCGTGACCGCCGACTACACGATCTTCGTGGCGGAGGTCGCTTCCACCACCAACGAGCGCTTCCTGCTCGACAAGCTGCTGCAGCAGACCAGCGATCCGAAAGAGCGCTTCCTGCTGCTGGAGCACGCGGTCGACTCGATCGTCGGCACCTTCTACACGCAGGTGATGTTCGCCGACTTCGAGCTGCGCGCGCATCGCCTGGTGGAGAAGGGCGAGCCGCTGACCACCGACGTGCTCAACAACCTCTATGCAAGCCTTCTGAAGGAGTACTGGGGCGATGCGGTGACGGCCGATGACTTCTACAAGTACACCTGGGCCCGCATCTCGCACTTCTTCGACACGCCGTACTACGTCTACCAATACGCGACCTGCTTCGCATCGTCGGCCCAGCTCTACGGCGCGATGACGACCGGCACGCCCGACTCACGACAGGCCGCGACCGCGCGCTATCTCACGCTGCTGCGCAGCGGCGGCAACGACCTCCCGATGGCGCAGCTCAAGAAGGCCGGCGTCGACCTGACCCAGCGTGCGACGATCCAGGCCGTGATCGACCAGATGGACAAGCTCGTGTCGCAGATGGAGGTCGAGTCGGCGAAAATCCGCTGACCATGGAAGCAATCCACGAAGCGCGCCTCTGGCGCGACGACGGCTGGACCGCACGCGTCGTCAAGAACGAAGACGACGAGGGCTGGGCGGTCGAGATGCTCAAGGACGGCGAGCCCGAGCCGGCGCTGGTCGGCCCATGGACGATGGGCCGCGACAAGAAGAACCCGAAGCCGCTCGACAGCGCCGCATTCCACACCCTGGTGAAGACCGCGGCCGAGGTGATCCGCCGCCATGAGCAGCAGACTGAGGCCGACCATCACAAGAGCGTCACGGTGACCGCGCCTTCGGGTCGGATCACGGTCAGGCTCGACATCGTTGCCGATGAAGACGATCCGTACGCCGAGCTGAGCGCGCTCGATGCGTCCGGCGACGAGCTCGCGCGCGTTCGTGTCGGCGCAGGATTCAGGCTCAGCGCGCAAAGCGCCGAAGCCTGGATCGAGAACGACTTTCGCAAGCCTGCGCGCGCCTGACGTCGAAGCGATGAGCCTGCAGTCCGTTCGCGCCTTTCTCGTCGAGCGCGCGCCCGACATCGAGATACTCGAGGTTGCAACGAGCACCGCCACGGTCGCGCTTGCCGCGGCGGCGCACGGCATCGAGCCGGACCGCATCGCCAAGACGCTCTCGCTGCGCCTGAACGGCGAGCCGATCCTGATCGTCATGAGCGGTGAGTCGCGGCTCGACAACCGCAAGTACAAGGATCGCTTCGCCGCCAAGGCGAAGATGCTGAACGCCGAAGAAGTGCTCGAGGCGACCAGCCATCCGGTGGGCGGCGTGTGCCCGTTCGGATTGCCGCGGCCGCTGCGCGTCTACGCCGATCTGTCGCTGCGCCGCTTCGACGTCGTCGTGCCCGCGGCCGGCAGCGCGCACAGCGCGCTGCGCATCGCGCCCGAGCGGCTGGTGCAACTCACCGAAGCCGAGTGGGTCGATGTCGCGCAGGGTTGAAGCGCTCAGTGGCAGAGCGTCGACAGCACCGAGTTGCGGCGGTCCTCGACGACGGGCACGTTGACGTCGCGCAGGTCGATCAGCAAGCCCATGGGATCGCGGTCGGTCGGCGTCGGCAGGCCGGCGACGGTGTAGCAGCCGTCGCCGCCGCCGGTGGTCAACGAGGCGGATGCCACGGCGGCGTCTGGCGCGAGCACGTAGCCCAGGGCCGTCGGCCATGACTTCGGTTTCGCGCCGAGCGTGCTCAGCGTGAACATCGCGGGGACCGAGCTGTCGGCCAGGATCGACACGCCATCGACCACCGGCCAACGGAACGACACGGTGTGCTTGGTCGGCACCGCGGTCGGCATCCAGTTGCCGCTCGGGCCGAGGACGGTCGGCGGACTCATCGGCACGTCGATCGACGCACCCCGGTCGGGCCGGTAGTCCTCGCCGCCGGCACGCCACGCGCGCATCGACGCCTCGATGATGTTCCTGAACTCGTCGGGCTTCATGCCGCGCGAGGGTGCGGCGACGACGAAGCCGTAGTCGCTCGCACCGTCGCGGCACTCGAAGCCCGAAGGCCTGAACACCGAGGGCGGTGGTGCGGCGGGACAGGCCTTGCTCCAGTAGTAGACGAACAGGCCGTACGGTCCGCCCTTGCAGGAGCCGACCTCCAGGACGATGCCCTCGTGCGGCGGTGACTTGAGCAGGAGCTGCGGCGGCGGTGGCGCGTGCACCGCGCACGCGAAAGGCTGATTCGGCAAGGGCGCCACGTCCACGCTGAGCCGCGGCATCTTGTTGTCGACGCAGTTGTGGCCCCTGAGCACGCCGAGGAAGTACTTCTTCGTGCAACCGACGATCAGCACGTCCCATGTCGAGGCTGCGGATTCGGGCTCGAGGTCGTTGCCCGGCGAGATCGGCATCGACGTGTCGCCCACCGAGTCCTTGGTTCGATCGCTCGCGTTGCCGACCACGGGCAGCGGCTCGATCCAGCCGCCCGGTGGCTCGCCACCGGTGGCAAGCACCGGACGTTCGTAGGCATGGACCCGAAACCAGTCGTAGCCGTCGCCCCGGATGTCCCAGGCGATGCGCACGTTGCCTCGCTTGGTCGGTTCGCGTCCTTCGACCCATGCCCCGGCGAAGCGCTCGCTGCCGGCGGTGTCGTCGTGGCCGAGGGCGAGCATCCCGTTCTCGAAGGTCCAGACGTCCCAGTTGCCGTCCTTCTGGTAGCCCGCGGCCTTGATCGGACAACCGAGTACCGACGTCATGCTGCTGCCGGGCCCGACGCGGGCCTGGAAGGCATTGGTCAGGCTCGCAGGAATCTTGACGCCGAGGTCCGGACAGCTGAGGGCGCCGTTCGTCGGGAACAGGCGGGGTGGCAACTTCAGGTCGAAGCCGCACATCAGGCCGTCGCCGACGCAGAGCCGCGAGACCTGCGGGTCGCCCGTGGTCACTACGGAGCGGCCGAAGCGCATCGTCTGCGAGCGATCGAGGCCGCCCGGCGTGGGGATCAGTATGGTCTCGCGAATCGTCGCGGCTTGCGTCTCCCACAGCGATTTGGTCTGCTTGTCCAGGGCGATGTCGGCAGGCTTCAGGCCACCGAAGAGGCCGCCGATGATGCCGCCGATGAGCGTGCCGGCGGCGGTGCCGAGCGGGCCGCCGACGGCCGTGCCCAGATAGGCGCCGAGCGCCGCGCCGACCACGGCGCCGCTGGCCGCGTAGGTGATGTCCAGGATGGTGTCGGACGGCGGCGGGCCAGGGTCGCCGGGCGGTGCCGGTGTGCCGCCGGCGATCATCGTCCAGTTGCGATTGCCCGAGACCAGCTCGGCGCCGCTGTTTTCCTGCGCGAACAGGGCGCGGTCCTCCTTCATCTTCGGCACGTGGTTGAAGGCCTGCAAGTAGGTGAGCCGGTTCGAGTCCTCGTTGGTGAAGCGCCGCTCGAGCCAGCCGACCAGTGCTGCAGGCGGGACGTAGCCCGTGCTGATGGCGTCCATCAGCGCTTCGGTGCTGTAGCCGGGCAGGGTGCCCAGGCGCGGGTAGAGGGTCGGGTCGGTCAGGGCGACCTTGCCGGCATCGTCGAGGCCTTTTTCGTACTGGAGATCGATGTCCGCGTGGCCGTGCTGCAGCGGCCCTGCGAGTACCGCCGCCGCGGTGGTGACCGGCGTTGCCGACGAACCCCACCAGTCCCTCGGCACCAGCGCGCCGTTGCTGAAGAGCCGGCGGTACGGGCGATGATCGCGATCGAGGTTGCCCGAGACCGCCTGCTTCGTGAACAGCCAGTTGAGCAGGCCCCGGGCCATTGTCTTCACCTGCGCGTCGGGAGCGTGGTCGTGCAGGAGGTACAAGGCCTTGAGCTGGTAGCGCGAGTACGGCAATGCGTTGAACTCGTAGAAGTCGCGGCGCGCGATCTGGCCGAGAAAGCGGAGCATCCAGTCGCGGTTCGGTGCGGTGTCGAAGCCCCTGATGCCGTTGATGAGATAAGACGCCGTCTCCTGGAGGAGGATGTGGTTTTCGCTCTCGAGGATGAGGAACCCGCCGCAGCTGCCGCCCGGCATGACGTAGGGAATCGGGCGCACCGTTCGGCCCCACGTCGCGACGATGCTCTTGAGATGGTCGATCACCGGCGCGCCGAGCACGTCGCGATAGTCGAGCATCACGCGCAGCACCTGCGCGAGCGTGACGTCGAGCTCGCCGACCCGCTCCGAGCACGGAAAGGCGCCGTCGTAGCTGGTTCCCGGCACCATGTCCGCGGGGAAGGTCACGGTCGACAGGTAGCGGATGGCCTCGCTTCGCGGCGACTTGCCCGAGAGCGGGCAAGTCGCTTCGCGACGCAGCATGATCATCACGTGCGAGAAGGCCGCCTCGCCCACCTCGCCGCCCCCCGCCGGCCGGGTGTGGCAGGGCAACCAGTCGGCCAGGATCGCGTCGACCCGCTTGCCCTTGCTGGCCACGTCGGGCAACGTCAGCAGCTTGTCTTCGAGCCGTGCGGCGGGATCGAAAGGCCGATCCGGCGCATAGAGCTCGGGCAACAGTCGCTTGCAGCCGTTGATGCTGATGCTCGACTGGGAGAACGCCTGGTTGCTCGGGCACTTGAGCAAGGACACGGACCTGTCGGGATCGGGAATGTCCGCGAAGAACACGCTGCCGCCGCGAGCCCACGCTGCCGGCCTGACCTGCGTCGTGCCAGTGCCGACGAGGGTGGGCAGGACGATGGCGGGCATGCCGGTGAACCAGATGGCCCATTCGCCCAGGCCTCGCACGAACAAGGCATCGCCACCGGCGGACGCGCCGCGCCCGACCAGGATCGCGCCGCGCTGGAACGACTGCAGCAGACCGGTCCAGATGATGTCCTTGTCGGCCACCACGACCGGCGTGCCGATGGGGCATCCGAGAGGCCCGTCGCCGCCGGTGGCGCCCGGACCGTGAAGGTCCTTCCACAGCCCTTCGATCTTGCCGATCTCGGCGGCCGTGGCATCCTTGCCGGCATCGAGCTTGTCGGCGGGGCATCGATTGCTCGAGGCCACGGCCCACGTCGGCATGGCGGCCAGTCCGCCCAGCAGCGTGGCGAGCGCCAGTACGCGGACGAAGAGTTTGCGTCGGAACGCGCGCTGGATCGGTAAGGTGCTGGCAGCTTGCACGATGCTCCTCGAGTGGCCCGAGGCAGGATAACCGCGCAGACGGCGCTTCGCGCAGCGCGATTCTTCACGCAGGCGGCGACGTGCCGGGCAGCGCGCTGCCGGTCTCCAGAAACGTCTTGAGGTTGGACAGCACCTTCGGCCAGCCGCCCGAGACGCCGCTGAGCATTTCGGGGTCGCGCTCGAGATCGTCGTGCGTGACTGTCAGGCGAACCAGCTTCTCGCCATAGGGCTCGATGTCGAACGAGACGCGCGAATGCTTCGCCTCGTTCTCCGCATCGGCGGGCCGCGCCCAGCTGAACACCAGGCGGCGCGGCGGGTTGCTCTCGATCACCTTGCCGACGATATCGACGACGTCGGAGCCGTCGGCGCGCACATGCTTCCATGGCGAGCCGGGCTGCCAGTCCGAGACGTTGGTGCGGGCGCAGCCGGCGACCGGATCGCGCCAGTACTCGCGCGTGAGGTCGGTGTCGACCAGGGCGCGCCATGTCTTCTCGGGTGTGGTGGCGATGTAGGTCACGTACACGTAGTCAGGCTTTTTCATCGTCGTTGCTTTCAAGTCGTTTCTTCAGGGTGCGCAAGGCGCCGAGGCGGCCTTGCTCGAACTTCTCGATCCAGCGCGCGTAGATCTCGTGCAGCGGCACCGGGTTGAGGTAATGCAGCTTTTCGCGGCCCTGCCAGACCACGGCCACGAGGTTGGCTTCTTCGAGCAGCTGCAGGTGCTGAGTCACGGCCTGGCGCGTCATCTCCATGTGCTCGCACAGGGCGGTGAGCGTCTGGCCGTTGTCGCGATGCAGCTGGTCGAGCAGGCGCCGGCGGCCGGGGTCGGCCAGCGCCTTGAAGACCTTGTCGATGTCCGACGCCGGCATCGGGTGCGCGCTAGTTCCAGTTGTCGATCTTGACGTCGTCGGGGCTCGGCGCACCCTTGCCGGTTTCGACGAGCGACTTCAGGCTCATCATGAAGATCGCCCACTTGGTGCTGCAGTGGTGCATGAACTCGACCGGCTCCTTCCAGCCCTGGTGCTTGAAGAGAACGACGCAGTATTCGCCCTCCTGCTTGAGCTCGAAGGCGATCCGGGTGCCGATCCATTCGGCCGGCCCGCCGACCACCTGCCACAGCACCTGCTTGCCGGGGGTCAGCTCGAGGACCTTCATTTCCGCGCCGCCGATCTCGGCGCCGTTGGCGCTGAAGCGGAAGTCGATCACGCTGCCGACCTTGCCTTCGCCCCGCGTGTCTTTGGTCCACCAGCCGGCCAGGCCCTCACGCGTGGCCAAGGCCGCGTAGACCGCTTCCGTCGACGCCTTGATGCCGACCTTGTGCAGGATATCCACCATGATTTCTCTCCTTGCGGGTTGCTCGGTCAACAAGACCGTGGGCGAATGATATGCAAGTAAATACCTGCATGTCAAGCGCCCTGCGCAAGCGTGATCTCCGCGTCGGCGGCGACGTAGCGGAGGTAGCGGTAGTCGTGGATGAAGCTGATCCGGCCTTCGTGCCACTCGAGCCACATGAAGTAGCCAGGCTTCGGGTCTGCGCGATCCTCGAAGACGGCGATCACCTCGCGGCCTTCGAGCCACGCGGGAGCGAGCCACACCCCCCAGTCCTCCCTGTCGTAGAAGGTGAAGAACATGCCCACGTCGGCGGCGCCGGTGCGCAGCGGGCGGTCGGACTGGCGCAGCTTCACGTCGCTCGCCAGGAGCGCGCGCAAGCCGTCCCAGTCGCGCTCGTTGAAGAGCGCGACATAGCGCGTCACTGCCGCCGATGCCGCACGCGCTTCGGCAGTCGGACGGGCTTCGGCGTTGATCTCCCGCAAGCGCGCACGGCCGCGCGCCAGATGACCCTTGACGGCGTCGAGCGTGAGGTCGAGGAGGGCGCCGATCTCGACCAGCGACTCGTCGAGCACGTCTTTCAGGATGACGACGCTGCGCTGCGGATGGGGCAGCTCCGCGAAGCGCGACACCGCGGTCTCGACGGCTTCTTGCCGCATCAGCGTCTCCATCGGATCGGGACTGGCCGGGTCGGCGACGTCGGCGGCCGCCTCGAGGGGCTCGGCATGGCGAACCGCCCTGCCGCGCAGCAGGTCGAGCGCCCGGTTGTGCGCGATCCGGAACAGCCAGGGTCGAAGCGGCGTCGCGTCGTCGAGCTCTTCGAATGCGATGAAGGCGCGGACCAGCGTGTCCTGCACCACATCTTCGCCGTCGATCACCGAGCCCATGAGGCGGGCGCAATAGCGATGCAGCGCGGGCCGCAGCTCGCCGGCCAGGGCGAGCAGTGCGGCCCGTCGCTCGACGCTCGGCGAGGGCGTTGCTTCACTCAAGCGGCGACCTTCTCGATGATGGTCACGCCGGCCTCGCCGTTGATGCCCAACGCAAAGCCCTCCGCGTATTGCGGATCGACGAGCACGGCGACGACCTTGTCGCCGTACTCGCGCGGCGTCATCACGGGAAAGCGCGCGAGGAACTGCGCAGGCTCGATGCCCTGGGCGCGTGCGTATCCGGCAGCGCCCGCGTCGCCCACGCCGGTGCCGGCCACCATCTGCCGCGGCACGATCGTCTGGAAGCGGATGCCGAGATTCCTTTGCTGCGAGACGCCGTTGGCGTAGCCGGCCATGACCCAGAGCATGCGCTTGGCGCCGGCATAGCCGCCCGAGAGCGGCGAACCGTTCACGGCCGCACCGCTCGACGAAACCAGCACGCGGCTGCCCGGCGCGAGCGGCACATTGAGCGCCGCCTGCAGCCAGTACAGCCCCGCCTTGACGTCGGTTTCCCACGTCGCGCTGAAGTCGGCCCAGCTCACCTTGTCCAGGCGGTCCATCGGTGGCTTGGCTCCCGCGTTCAGCACCAGGATCTCGGGCCGCAGTTCGGCCACGATGCGATGGGCGGCGCTCTCGTCGGCCACGTCGGCGGCGATCGTGGCCACGCCGAGCCGGTCGTGCACGGTCGCGAGGGCATCGGCGCCGCGGGCGACGACCGTCACCTTCGCGCCCTGCTCGACCAGGGCTTCGACCAGGCCGAGGCCCAGGCCGCGGCTTCCGCCGGTGACGACGACATTCTTGTCATTGAGGTTCATGAGCTGTGCTCCTTTGACTTGGGTACAGCCAGGACGATCGAGGCAGGCAAAAGGAGTTAACCCGCGCTGGTCGGCGCGAGCTCGAGCGCCGTGAGCCACAGGCGCACGTCGAGCTCGAGCTGGTGGTACTCGGGCTCCATGTGCGTGCAGAGCGAATAGAACGCCTTGTCGTGCTCGCGTTCCTTCAGGTGCGCCAGCTCGTGCACGACGATCATCTTCAGGAACGGCGCCGGCGCCTGCTTGAACAGGCTGGCGACGCGGATCTCGCGCTTGGCCTTGAGCCGGTTGCCCTGCACCCGCGACACCGTGGTGTGCGTGCCCAGCGCGTTGCGCACGACGTGCAGCTTCATGTCGTACTGCACCTTCGCGAGCGCCGGTGCATTGCGCATGAAGCGCGACTTGAGCTCGCCGACGTAGTCGTAGAGGGCGCGGTCGGTGGTGATGTCGTGGCCTTCGGGATAGCGGCGGGTGACGGTCTCGGCCAACCGACCTTCGGCGATGAGCTCGCGCACCTGGGCCAGCAGCGCGGGCGAGTAGCCGGCCAGGTACTTGAGCAGCATCAGGCGTTGCGGCGCTGCTCGCGCAGCATGAAGAGGTAGAGGCTCTCGAGCTTCTCGCGCGCCCAGGGCGTGCGGCGCAGGAAGGTGAGGCTCGACTTGATGCTCGGGTCGCTCTCGAAGCAGCGCAGCGGGATGCGCTCCGCCAGGCCCGGCCAGTCATACCGGGCGACGAGCGCGGTGAGGATCGCTTCCAGGGTCAGGCCATGGAGCGGGTTGCGGGGTTGAGCGGCAGGTGGGGTCGGCGACGACATCGCGCGATCTTCGCTCACCGGGTCCTGGCACCCCCCGAGTCCGTGCGCCACCGAACAGACGGCTCCCTGCTCGATATGCATCAATCGCGCTGTCCGCGCGCCGCCGCTGAAACTCGGAGATCCCCATGCCGACGAGCATTCTTCAATGACACGAACCGTGATGAGAGCAGCCATCGGCGCCGGGATCGCCGCGCTCCTGGCAGCGTTCGCCGCGCATGCCCAGTCACGGGGCGAGCTGCTCTATTCGACACATTGCATCGCCTGCCACACGACCAAGATGCACTGGCGCGATGGCCGGGCTGCAAGCGACTGGGCGGGCGTCGTGGCGCAGGTCGGCAAGTGGCAGAAGGCGAACTCGTTGGCTTGGAACGAGCAGGATGTGCTCGAGGTGGCGCGCTACCTGAACGACGCCTTCTATCACTTCGAGCCAGGCCCAAGGGTGCCCGCCGCCTGGCGATACACGGGCGCGGTGCTTCGCAGCTTGCCTTGATCTTCGAGAAGTCTTGAGTCGAGAACGGCCGGGCTTGCGTTACCAGATCCGCACCCGTGCCTTCGGCTCCAGATAAAGGCGCTGGCCCGGCTTGACGTCGAACGCCTCGTACCAGGCATCGACGTTGCGCACGGTCGAGATGCGGTAGCTCTCGGGCGCGTGGTCGGTCGCGGCCTGCGCCTTGAGCGCATCGTCGCGGTACCTGGCGCGCCAGCCTCGGGCAAAGCCGATGAAGAACTGCCGATCCTGCTCGCGCACGTCGTCCTTGTCGTTCACCCTGCTGCCGAGCGTGCGGCGGTAGGCATCGAAGGCCGCCACCAGGCCGCCCAGGTCGGCGAGGTTTTCGGTCAGCCCCAGCTTGCCGTCGACCGCGACATCCGCGAACGGCCGATACGCCGAGAACTGGCGCACCAAGGGCTCGGTGGCGGCCTGATAGCGCGCCATGTCGTCGTCGGTCCACCAGCGGTGCAGGCGGCCCTCGGCGTCGTAGTCGGCGCCGAGCGAGTCGACGAAGTGACTCAGCTCGTGGCCGACGATCGCGCCGATCGCGCCGTAGTTCGTTGCGTCCGACGCCGACGGGTCGAACTTGGGCGTCTGCAGCAGCGCCGCCGAGAAGTTGTACGCGTTCTGGTGAAACGTGAGCACGGCCCCGGGCCATTGCGGCGCGATGACCCATTCGCGCGGGTCCACCGGTTGCCCGAGGCGCGACAAGGCCTGGCGGTAGTTGCGCTGCGCGACGCGCCGGAGATTGCCAACGGCATCGACGGGATCGATCACGAGACCCGAATAGTCCTGCCAGCGGTCCGGGTAGCCGACACCGAAATACACGACTTTCAGCTTGGCGAGCGCCATCGCCTTCGCACCGGGCGACATCCACGTCGCGGCCTCGACCCGCTGGCTGAACGAGGCAGCGACGTTGGCGACGATCACCTGCAATCGCGCTTTCGATCCGGGCGGGAAATGGCGCTCGACGTACATCTTGCCGATCGCGTCGCTCATCGCGGATCGAGTCGCCTCGAGTGCGCGTTGCGCGCGCGCTTCGGGCTGATCTGCGCTCGCCGAAACGCCGCGCAGGGTCATGGCCTGGGCATGGAGCGCCCGTGGCAACACATCCGCATGACGAGCGATGACGCGGATGCGCAGATAGTCCGTCCACGCCGGCAGCGGCTGCTGCGCCACCAACGCCGCGGCGCCCGTCAACGCGCTCGGTTGCCAGGCGACGAAGGTCTGCTGCCGGGTCAGGCCGGCGGCGGCGAAGAACTCGCTCCAGTCCATGCCCGGCGCCTTGCGCGCGAAGTCGGCGCGCTTCCAGAGCGTGTCGGTGTTGTGGTCGTTGGCCGATGCCTCGGGCGTGGCATGACTGCGCGCGATCGCGGTCTCGAGCGCCATCACGGCCTCGGCCCTGCGCGCCACGATCGACGCCGCGCCGCCCACGCCACCGTCGAGCCGTGCCAGCACGTCGGCGACCGCCGCCTGGTACTCGACCCGACGTGCCTGCATGTGCGGATCGGCGCCGAGGTAGAGCTCGCGGTCGGGCAGGCCCAGGCCGCCCTGCAGCAGGTAGGCGACGTACTCCTTCTCGCCGTGGTTGCCGGCCTGCACCGCGAGCCCGAGTAGGTGCTGCGAGTCGTAGACGCCGAAGTTCATCGGGTCGACGTCGGCGCGGAGCTCGCTGCCAAGGAAGCGCGTTAACGCTGCCTTGCTCTGGATGCGATCGATGCGAACCAGCATTGGCTTCAGTGGCGCAAGGCCGCGCGCCTCGATCGCGGCCTCGTTCAGATACGCGGCGCGGAAGTCGGCCACCTTGCGCGCGTCGGAGCCCGGCGGCTCCGCGCTCGCGCCGTCGAGCAGCGCGGCCACCTGCTGCCGCGTCTGTTCCGCGATCTCGCTCCCTGCGCTCCACTTTCCCTTGCCCGCGGGAATCTCGGTGGCCTTTAGCCACTCGGCATTGGCGTACGAGAAGAAGTCGTCGCCGGGCTCGACGTTCGCATCCACCGCATCTCCTTGGGCCGACGCCGACCCGCAGGCGAAGACCATGGCCAGGACGGCTGCGCAGGGGACTCGGAGCATGGCGCGACCTTATGGAATCGGCCCTGTGCTGTCGTGCCACGCAGC
>JBDTNU010000056.1:0-14746 GCA_039933535.1 Caldimonas sp.
AGCGCGCCGCCGCCGACGGCGAGCTCTGGAAGATCCGTGTCACCAGCGTGCCCGATCCAGACGACACACGCGGCTACATCGAGCGCGCGCTGCAGGGGTTTGCCGAAGGCCATCGTCTCGCCTTCGCCGTCCTCGACGCCGACAACTTCGAAGTGATCGGCTCGTCGAGCTATCACGACATCCTGCCTGCGGTCGATCGCCTCGAGATCGGGTACACCTGGTACGCGAAGAGCCGCCAGCGCACCCACGTCAACGCCAGCGCCAAGCTGCTGCTGATGACGCACGCGTTCGAGACGCTGGGCGCGAAGCTGGTTGGCTGGCGCACCGACAACTTCAACTTCGCGAGCCAGCGCGCCATCGAGCGCCTGGGCGCGCGCCGCGACGGCGTCATCCGCCATCACGCGCTGCGCCGCGACGGCACGGTTCGCGACACCGTGATGTACAGCATGACGGCCGGCGAATGGCCGGAAGCGAAAGCGCAATTGCGCTGGAGGCTGGCATCCGGTAGCTGAGGCGAGGCGCGGACAACAAGATCCGGGAGACGACATGGCGGAGCGCAAGGGCAAGCTCATCGACGTGGAAGCGCTGTGGAAGATCGAGCGCATCGGCGTGGTCGCGCTCTCGCCCGACGGCGCGCAAGCGGTCTGCACCGTCTCGACCTTCTCGATGCAGGAGAACAAGGCGGCGGCGAGCCTCTGGCTCCTGTCGACTTTCGGCGGGGAGCCGCGCCGGCTCACCGCTTGCGGCGAGAAGGACGGCCAGGCCGCCTGGTCGCCGAAGGGCGGTGCGATCGCCTTCGTCGCGAAGCGCGAGCAGGAAGGCAGGAAGGACGAGACGGCGCAGCTCTACCTGATCGCGCCCGATGGCGGCGAAGCGCGCCGCATCAGCGATTTCGCGCCCGGCGTCGAGGCCTTCAAGTGGTTTCCCGACGGCAAGCGGATCGCCTTCGTGTCCTGGGTCTGGCCCGAGCTCAAGGGCAGCAAGGCGCAGGCGAAGCGGCAGAAGGAATGGAAGGAGCGCAAGGAGACGGGCTACGTCACGTCAGAAGCGCAGTACCGCTTCTGGGACCGCAACCTGCCGATGGGACGCGTCGCCCATCTGCATGTGCTCGACGTCGCCAGCGGCCGTTGCACCGACCTGTTCGAAGCCAAGGACGTCGAGCTGCAGCGCATGGAGCCAGACGCCAACGTCTTCGACATCGCGCCCGATGGCCGGCATATCACCTTCACCTTCGACCCGGCGGCCGAAAAGCGCCTCGACAGTTGCAAGGCGCTCGCGGAGATCAACGTGGCGAGCGGGCGGATTTCAACGGTGGCGCTCGATCCCGCCTGGGACTTCGATGCGCCGCGCTACAGCCCCGACGGTTCGCGCATCGCCTTCATCGCCGCCAACATGGGCCGACGTCACACCGCGCCGGCCAACGCCGCGGTGCTCGAACGCGGCGGCGCCTGGCAGGTGCTGACGAGCGCGTGGGACCACGCCGTCAACGCGCCATTGCGCTGGTCGAGCGACGGCGCCGCGCTCTGGTTCACGGCCGAAGACCGCGCCCGTTGCCGCCTCTGGCGGTACGCGATAGAAAGCAGCAGCGCTGCGATGGCCACCCAAGGAGGCTGGGTCCATTCCTTCGACGTCGCCGGAGACGTCGTCGTCTCGGCGGCCGACGCGATGCACCATCCTGTGCGCGTGCATGCGCGCCGGGACGGCGGCCCGGCGCTGCGCATCGAGCGCTTCAACGACGAGCTGCTCTCCTCGTTTCGCCTCGGCGAGGTCGACGAGAAGACGTTTGTCGGCGCCAATGGCGAAGCGGTGCAGATGTGGCTCGTCTATCCGCCCGGCTTCGACGCGAAGAAGGGCAAAAAGTATCCCGTGCTGCACAGCATCCATGGCGGTCCGCACGCGGCCTCGGGCGACACCTTCCACTACCGCTGGAACACCCAGGTGTTCGCCGCGCAGGGCTACGTCGTCGCCTGCGTCAACTATCACGGGTCGAGCGGCTTCGGCCAGGCCTTCCTCGACAGCATCACGCATCGCTGGGGCGAGCTCGAGCTTCAGGACATCGAGGCCGCGACCGACTGGCTGAGAAAGCAGTCGTGGTCCGACAAGGGCCGGGTGTTCGCCAGCGGCGGCAGCTACGGCGGCTACATGGTGGCCTGGATGAACGGGCACCTGAAGCGCGGTCGCTACCAGGCCTACGTGTGCCACGCCGGATGCTTCGACTGGCGGGCGATGTTTGCCGACGATGCCTACACCTGGCATGCCCGCGAGCTCGGCGCCTACTACTGGGACGATCCGGCCAAGATCCAGGCGCAAAGCCCCGACACCTTCGCCGGCAAGCTGACGACGCCCACGCTCGTGATCCACGGCGCGCTCGACTACCGCGTGCCCGACCAGCAGGGCCTTGCCTACTACAACACGCTCAAGGCGCGCGGCATCGGGGCGCGCCTGCTCTGGTTTCCCGATGAGAACCACTGGATCCTCAAGCCGCGCAATTCGCGGCTCTGGTACGGCGAGTTCTTCGCCTGGCTGAAGGCGCACGATCCGGGCGCGAAGGGCTCGCTTGCCGCGAGCGGCAAGGCGAAGCGCGACGCCGCATGAAAGCGCGCTGGCTCACCTGCCTGTCGCTGGCGGCCGATGCGGCGACCGCACTCATGCGTCACCTAGCCATCCCGCAGGCGCGTACCGCATTCGCCGGCGCCGGCATCGAATCTGCGCCTTGAGCCGCCAGAACGGCGACTCCCAGCATTCCCGGACACACGATCATGCAGAACGACGACTCCGCCTATCTCCGACAGCCGACGATTCACGGCGAGACGATCGTGTTCGTCGCCGACGACGACCTCTGGTCGGTGCCCGCCTCGGGCGGCATCGCGCGACGCCTGACCGCGGGGCTCTCGGAGCCCTCGACGCCCTGCCTCTCGCCCAACGGCCGGCTGCTCGCCTTCGTCGGCCGCGACGAGCAGCATCCCGAGGTCTATCTGATGCCGGCCGAGGGCGGCCCGGCCAAGCGCATGACCTGGCTCGGCGCCGACGTGCTCGTCCGCGGCTGGACGCCCGCGGGAGAAATCGTCTACGTGACGACGCAGGGCCAGCCCTTCTTTCGCAACCATCAGGGCTTCGTGCTCGGCGCCACCGGCGGCGCGGCGCGGCCCTTGCCTTACGGTCAGGTCAATCACCTCGCCTTCGGTCCGGGCGAGCGCAAGGTGATCGGCCGCAACACCGCCGACCCGGCGCGCTGGAAGCGCTATCGCGGCGGCACGGCCGGCGCCTTGTGGATCGATGCCGAAGGCGAAGGAACGTTTCGCCGCATGAACGAGCTGGGCGGCAACGTGACCAGCCCGATGTGGCTCGCCGGACGAATCTGGTACCTGGGCGACGCCGAAGGCGTCGGCAACCTCTACTCGTGCCTGCCCGACGGCGGCGACATCCGCCGTCACACCGATCACGAGGCCTTCTACGCGCGCCACGCTCAGACCGACGGCAGGCGCATCGTCTACCAGTGCGGCGCGAAGATCTGGCTGTTCGATCCAGCCACGGACAGCACGCACGAGCTCGCGATCCGCACGCCCTCGCACCGCGCACAGTCGGCGCGCAAGTTCGTTCCTGCCGGCGAGCATCTCGAGTCGTTCCACCTGCATCCGCGGGGCCACTCGCTGGCGGTCGTCGCGCGTGGCCAGGTGTTCGGCATGGCGCTCTGGGAAGGCGCGACGAGCCGCTTCGCCGATGGTGACGCCGGCCGCATGCGGCACGGCCAATGGCTCGCCGACGGCAACACGCTGGTCGCGGTGAGCGACGCTTCAGGCGAAGAGCGTGTGGTCGTCTTCTCGGCGCACGAGTCGCGCAGCCTGCCGTGGGACATCGGTCACGCGACGCGGCTGCGTGCGGCGCCGAAGGGCGACCGGGTGGCGATCGCCAACCACCGCAACGAAGTGCTGATCGGCAACGTCGTCAGCGGCGAGCTGGTGAAGATCGACGCCAGCGAGTACGGCCGCAGCGACGACCTCGCCTGGTCGCCCGACGCCGCGTGGCTCGCCTACACCTTCGCCACCAGCACGCGCCACGTCGCGATCAAGCTGCACCAGTTGGCCGCGCACACCAGCACGCTCGTCACCGGCCCGGAATTCCGGGACTACTCGCCTTCGTTCGACCCCGACGGCAAATACCTCTACTTTCTCTCGCTGCGCACCTACGACCCGGTCTACGACAGCGTGCAGTTCGAGCTGAGCTTTCCACGCGCGGCACGGCCCTACCTGATTGCCCTGCAGGCAGGCGGCCGGTCGCCTTTCGAGCCCGAGCCGAAAGGCCTGAAAGGCGACGCGCCGGGTGCGCCCGAAGCCGCTCTCCCGACCGTCGCGCCGGAGGCCTTGCGCATCGACCTCGATGGCATCGTGGCACGCGTCGCGCCATTTCCGGTCAGCGAGAACCGGTTCGAGCGGGTGGCCGGCGCGGCAGGAGGCAAGGTCGTCTGGAGCGTGCAGAACATCGTCGGTGCGCACGGTCGCGGCGGCCACAAGGAGGCGGCCGGCAAGCTCGAGCAGTTCGACTTCGCGACCGGCCGGACCGAAACGCTGGCCGAGAAGGCCGATGCCTTCGAGCTCGCGCAAGACGGCACGACACTGGTCTATCGCGATGGCAAGCGCCTTCGCGCCATCGCCGCTGACAAGAAGAGCGGTGCCAAGCCCGAGGCGGGCGAGAAAGACGGCCCGCCCTCGCGCAAGAACGGCTGGCTCGACCTCGAGCGTCTGCGCGTCTCGATCGACCCGCGCAGCGAGTGGCGGCAGATGCTGCGCGAAGTGTGGCGACTGCAGCGCGACCAGTTCTGGTCGGCCGACATGTCGGGCGTCGATTGGGAAGCCGCTTACCGGACCTACGCACCGCTGGTCGAGCGCGCGACGACGCGTGCCGAGCTCTCCGACCTGATCTGGGAAATGCAGGGCGAGCTCGGCACCTCGCACGCCTACGAGATGGGCGGCGACCATCGCAAGCCGCCGGCCGTGGCGCTCGGCTACCTGGCCTCCGAGCTGCGCTTCGATGCGGCCGACGAGAGCTGGGAGATCACCCGCATCGTCCACGGCGATCCATGGGACGCAGGCGCCGATTCGCCGCTCAATGCCGTCGGGGTCGAGGCGAAGGTCGGCGAGCGCATCGTCGCCGTGGGCGGCGTGCGCGTCTCGCGCGAGGTGCCGCCCCAGGCATTGCTGGTGCATCAGGCCGGCGCCAAGGTGCAGCTCACGCTGAAGAGCGGCGCCGGCACCGGCGCGACGCTGCGCGAGGCCACGGTGACGACGCTCGCCGACGAGGTCTCGGCGCGCTATCGCGAATGGGTCGAGAAGAACCGCGCCTGGGTCCACGAGCATTCCCAAGGACGGGTCGGCTACTTCCACCTGCCCGACATGATGGCCGCGGGCTTTGCCGAGTTCCATCGCTACTTCGGCGCCGAATGCGAGCGCGAAGCACTCGTCGTCGACGTTCGCTACAACCGCGGCGGCCACGTCTCGCAACTGCTGCTCGAGAAGGTCGCGCGGCGCCGCATCGGCTACAACCACTCGCGCTGGGCCCGGCCCGGCACATACCCGGAAGAAGCGGTCGCGGGGCCCGTGGTCGCACTGACCAACGAGCACGCGGGCTCCGACGGCGACATCTTCTCGCACAACTTCAAGCAGATGAAGATCGGCCCGCTGGTCGGCATGCGCACCTGGGGCGGCGTGGTCGGCATCTGGCCGCGGCACACGCTCGTCGACGGCACGCAGACGACGCAGCCGGAGTTCGCGTACTGGTTCAGCGACGTCGGCTGGGGCATCGAGAACTACGGCACCGACCCCGACGTCGAGGTCGACAACGCGCCGCAGGACCACGTCGCCGGTCGCGATCGGCAGCTCGAGACGGCGGTCGCGACAGCGCTCGCGAAGCTGGGGCCGGGCAAGACCGAGGTGCGCCGGGACAGCCCGCGACCCCGCCTGGCGCGCCAGGCCTTGCCGGCACGCAGGCAGGGCTAGGCTCGCATCGGCCGCACGGGCCGGGCCCCCGCTTCCTAGCGTGGCGCGCCCGCCTCGAACCAGCGGCCCAGCAGCGCGCGCTCGTCGTCGGTGATCTGGGTCGCGTTGTTCATCGGCATGAGCTTCAGCACCACCGCCTGCTGATAGAGCTGCTGCGCGTGCTTCGAGATCTCGTCGGCCGAGTCGAGGCGAACGTTCTTGCTCTGCAGCGTGGCGTTGTGGCACAGCTGGCAGCGCTGCGCGACCACCGCCTGCACCTGCGCGAAGGTCGGCGGCGGCGCTGCCTTCGCGGCCACGGTCTGCGGCGCCGGCAGGAGCACGGCAACGGTCGCGATCACGACCAGCGTTCCCGCGATCGCCCAGCGCCACGGCACCGGCCGCG
Source organism: Caldimonas sp. (assembly GCA_039933535.1). Lineage (GTDB taxonomy): Bacteria > Pseudomonadota > Gammaproteobacteria > Burkholderiales > Burkholderiaceae_C > Schlegelella_A. The sequence goes on from JBDTNU010000056.1 coordinate 6,376, forward strand.
CCTCGGCCAGGGCTTTGTGGCGCAGCACGAACGAAACGCGGATCAGCGCGCCGGCGAGCATCAGCACGACCAGCACCAGCCAGTTGTACTTCGCGCCGTAGGCAAAGCCGTAGTGGTTGCTGAGCATCGCGAAGACGACCGGCAGCGTGAAGTAGGTGTTGTGCACGCTGCGCTGCTTGCCGCGCTGGCCGTGCACCGGATCGACCGGCTTGCCAGCGCGCAAGGCCGCGACCACCTTGCGCTGGCCCGGGATGATCACCATCAGCACGTTGGCGCTCATCGTCGTCGCCATCATCGCGCCGACCAGGAGAAAGGCGGCGCGCCCGGCGAACAGGCGGCACGAGAGCCACGACGCGAAGACGATGAAGGCGAAGACGAGCATGCCGACGACGACGTCGCCATTCCTGCGTTCACCGAACAAACGGCAGATCGCGTCGTAGATCAGCCAGAACGCGACGAAGAAGGCGAGCGCGGTGGCGATGGCCGCACCGGGCGACCAGTCGAACACTGCCTTGTCGATCAGGAAGCTGCTCGCATTGAAGAGATAGAGCACGGCGAACAGGGCAAAGCCGGTGAGCCAGGTCGAATAGCTCTCCCACATCGACCAGTGCAGCTGCTCGGGCAGGCGGGCCGGCGAAACCGGGTACTTCTGCTGGTGGTAGAACCCGCCGCCGTGCACCGCCCACAACTCGCCGCCGATGCCCTTGGCGCGGTCGGTTTCGTCCTTCGGCGGTGTCAGGCTGTTGTCGAGCCCGACGAAGTGGATCGAGGCGCCGATCCAGGCGATGCCGGTGATGACGTGGGCCCAGCGCAGGAGCAGGTTGACCCAGTCGAGAAGGTAGGCGTCCATTGAAAATCGGCGAGAAGTGTATGCAGTCGGTGCGGTGCTCAGCTGCCGCGATACGTCGAGTACGACCACGGGCTGGCCAGCAGCGGCACGTGATAGTGCAGCTCGGTCGAAGCGACGCCGAAGTCGAGCGGCACCTCGTCGAGGAACGGCGGCTCGGCGAGCGGCGTGCCGCGGGCCCTGAAATACGCGGCCACGCCGAACACCAGGCGGTAGCGCCCAGTCTCCATCGCGAGGCCTTCAAGCAGGGGACCGTCGGCACGTCCGTCGGCGTTGAGGACGACGGCCTTCAGCGAGCGCGCGACGCCGCCGGCGTCGATGCGAAAGAGCGTGACCGCCATGCCTGCGGCCGGGCCGCCATTGGCGGTGTCGAGCACGTGCGTGGTGAGTTTTCCCATCGATCTTCTCCGCGCACCAGGCGCATGCCACGCTTGCGGCGTCTGCAAAAGTGTATACACTTTGTGCGGTAACGCAAGCCTCCATGACTCGCTCCGCCGCTCGCCTCCAGGTCATCAGGGTATCCGCGCCGCCGCCTTCCCGGCGTGTTGCCGGCAATCGTGCGGGCGCCGCGGACAACGGCGGAATGACCAAGCGCATCGCCGATTCGATCACCCTTGCCATCGTCGAGCGCCGCCTGATGCCCGGCACCAAGCTCGCCGAGCAGAAGATCGCCGACATCTTCAAGGTCTCGCGCACGCTGGTGCGCCAGGCCTTCCATCAGCTCAGCCGCGACAAGCTGGTCAGCCTCGAGCCGGCGCGCGGCGCGCGCGTCGCCGAGCCGAGCGTCGAGGAGGCGCGCCAGGTGTTCGAGGTGCGCCAGATGCTCGAATCGACCATGGTCCGGCGCGCCGCCAGCGAGCTCAGCGCGGCGCAGATCGCAGTGCTGCGCACCCATCTTCGCGATGAAGAAGCGGCGATCCGGCGCACCGATGTTTCCGGCCGCACGCGCCTGCTCGCCGACTTTCACGTCATCATCGCCACGATGCTCGGCAACGCCGTGCTGGCCGGCATGATCGGCGAGCTGGTCTCGCGCTCGTCGCTGATCGCGCTGATGTACCAGTCGGCGCACTCGGCCGAGCATTCGTTCGAAGAGCATGTCGCCATCGTCGACGCGCTCGAGAAACGCGACGGGCGCGCGGCGGTGCGGCTGATGGAGAGTCATCTGCATCACGTCGAGCAAAACCTGCGCCTGCAGCCGCGTTTTCCCGATCTCGCTTCGGCGCTCCGTCCGCAATGATCTGCCCATGAGCTATCCGAGAGACCTCGTCGGCTACGGCGCCCGTCCGCCGCACGCACGCTGGCCGAACGGTGCGCGGATCGCCGTGCAGTTCGTCCTCAACTACGAAGAGGGCGGCGAGAACAACGTGTTGCATGGCGACCCGACTTCGGAGACTTTTCTTTCCGAGCTGATCACGGCGCAGGCCTACGAGAACCGGCACATGACGATGGAATCGATGTACGAGTACGGCTCGCGCGTCGGTGTCTGGCGCATCCTGCGCGAGTTCGAGTCGCGGCAGATGCCGCTGACGGTCTTCGGCGTCGGCATGGCGCTCGAGCGCTACCCCGAGCTCGTCACCGCATTCATGGAGCGCGGCCACGAGATCGCCAGCCACGGCCTGCGCTGGATCCACTACCAGAACCTGCCCGAGGCGACCGAGCGACGCCACATCGGCTTGGCCACGCACGTGCTCAAGGAGCTGACCGCTGGCGCCTGGCCGCTCGGCTGGTACACCGGGCGCGACAGCCCGAACACGCGTCGACTCGTCGTCGAGCAAGGCGGCTACGAATACGACAGCGACTACTACGGCGACGACCTGCCGTTCTGGACCGAGGTCGAAACGAGCGACGGCCGCCGCTTGCCGCACCTCATCGTGCCCTACTCGCTGGACACCAACGACATGCGCTTCGTCCAGGCGCAGGGCTTCAACACCGGCGAGCACTTCTTCACCTACCTGCGCGACAGCTTCGACGAGCTCTATGCCGAGGGCGACCCCGAAGGCCTCGACCGGCCGAAGATGATGTCGATCGGCATGCACTGCCGCCTGCTCGGCAAGCCGGGACGGATCGGTGCGCTGCGGCGCTTTCTCGATCACATCGCCGCCCGCGAGCAGGTCTGGGTGGCCCGGCGCATCGACATCGCGCGGCACTGGAAGGCGGAGCATCCATTCATGCCCGCGTCGCACGCCGGCAAAGGCGGCTGAGCGATGCAACGAAAGCTCACCCTCGAAGAGCTCAACGCGGCCTCGCCCGAGGCGTTCGGCGTACTCCTGCGCGGCATCTACGAGCATTCGCCGTGGGTCGCCGACTGGGCCGAACCGCGAAGGCCCTTCGCGAGTCTTGCGCAGCTCAAGCGCGTGCTCGTCGAAACGGTGACGGGCGCGAGCCGGGAGCGCCGGCTCGCCCTGCTGCGTGCGCACCCGGAGCTTGCCGGCAAGGCGATGGTGGCGAAGACGCTGACTTGGGAGTCGACTCACGAGCAGGGCAAGGCCGGGCTCACGCAATGCACCGCCGAAGAGTTCGCGGCCCTGCATCGCCTCAACGCCGCCTACAACGAGAAGTTCGGCTTCCCCTTCATGCTGGCCGTGCGCGGTCCGCGCGGCGATGGGCTCTCGAAGGAACAGATCATCGCCACCTTCGCGCGGCGGCTCGAGAACCACCCCGACTTCGAGTTCGAAGAAGGGCTGCGCAACGTGCATCGCGTGGCCGAGCTGCGCCTCGACGATCGATTCGGCTACGAGCCCGTGCTCGGCAACCAGGCCTGGGACTGCGCCGAGCTGCTGGCGACGCACTCCGATCCGGGCTATGCCGAGAACAGTCAGCTCACGGTCACCTATCTCACCGACGCGCATCGGGCCTGCGCCGCGCAGCTCGTGCGCTGGATGAAGGAATGCGGCTTCGACGCGGTGACGATCGACGCCGTCGGCAACGTCGTCGGCGTGTACCACGCCATGAAGACCGACGCGAAATCGCTGCTCACCGGGAGCCATTTCGACACCGTGCGCAACGGCGGCAAATACGACGGCAGGCTCGGCATCTTCGTGCCGATGGTCTGCGTGCGCGAGCTGCATCGAGCCGGCAGGCGGCTGCCGTTCGCGATCGAGGTCGTCGGGTTCGCGGAAGAAGAAGGGCAGCGCTTCAAGGCGACCTTCCTCGGCTCGGGCGCGCTGGTCGGCCAATTCAATCCGGCGTGGCTCGATCAGAGCGACGCCGCCGGCGTGACCCTGCGCGAGGCGATGCGCCACGCCGGCCTGCCGGCAACGGTGGCCGCGATCGCCGCGCTGAAGCGCGACCCGGCCCGCTACCTCGGCTTCGTCGAAGTCCACATCGAGCAAGGTCCGGTGCTCAACGGCCTCGGCCTGCCGCTCGGCGTCGTGACGTCGATCAACGGCGGCGTGCGCTTCGCCGGCGAGGTGCGCGGCATGGCGAGCCATGCCGGAACGACGCCGATGGGCACGCGGCGCGACGCCGCCGCGGCCGTCGCAGAGCTCGCCGTGTACCTCGAGAAGCGTGCTTCCGAGGTGCCCGACGTCGTTGGCACCATGGGCATGCTCGAGGTGCCGAACGGCTCGACCAACGTCGTGCCAGGACTTTGCCGCTTCACGCTCGACATCCGCGCCACCACCGACCCGGTGCGCGACGATTGCGTCGCCGACGTGCTTTCAGAGCTGCACGCCATCTGCATGCGGCGTGGCCTCTCGCTCTCGCTCGAAGAAACGATGCGCGCCGCCGCCGCCCCCTGCGCGCCCGATGGACAAGCGCGCTGGGAGCGCGCGGTCGCGGCCGCCGGCCTGCCGGTGCACCGCATGCCGAGCGGTGCCGGCCACGACGCGATGAAGCTCGCCGAGGCGATGCCGCAATCGATGCTGTTCGTGCGCGGCGAGAACGCCGGCATCAGCCACAACCCGCTCGAATCGTCGACCGCCGACGACATGCAGCTCGCGATCGAGGCCTTCACGCACATGCTCGAAGAAATGGCAGGCGAGTCCGGCGCGAAGGCATCGTCATGACGAGCAGCTACGCCAGGCTCGACGACTGGATCGACGCCCACTTCGCGGAGGAAACCGCCTTCCTGCAGGAGCTGGTTCGCGTGCCCACCGACACGCCACCCGGCGACAACGCACCGCATGCGCGGCGCACCGCAGAGCTGCTCGCCGCCTTCGGCTTCAGCGCGGATCGCTATTCGGTGCCCGAGGCCATCGTCAAGGAGCACGGCCTCGAATCGATCACCAACCTGGTCGTGCGACGTCGCTATGGCGAGCAGGCCGGCGCAGGTCCGACGATCGCCCTCAACGCGCACGGCGACGTCGTGCCGCCCGGCGAAGGCTGGTCGTACGATCCCTACGGCGGCGCGGTCGAAGGAGGCCGGCTCTACGGCCGGGCCGCAGCGGTGAGCAAGAGCGACTTCGCGACCTACACCTTCGCCGTTCGCGCGCTCGAGTCGCTGGGCTTGCCGCTCAAGGGCGGCGTCGAGCTTCACTTCACGTACGACGAAGAATTCGGCGGCGAGCTCGGACCGGGCTGGCTGCTGAAGATGGGGCTCGTCAAGCCCGACCTGCTGATTGCCGCCGGCTTCAGCTACCAGGTCGTCACTGCCCACAACGGCTGCCTGCAGCTCGAGGTCACGGTGCACGGCAAGATGGCGCACGCCGCGATCCCCGCCACCGGCATCGACGCCTTGCAGGGCGCGACCGCGATCCTGAACGCCTTGTATGCGCAAAACGAGATCTATCGCGGTGTCACCTCCGGCGTCGCCGGGATCACGCACCCTTACCTCAACGTCGGCACGATCGCCGGCGGCACCAACACCAACGTCGTTCCCGGCAAGGTGGTGATGAAGCTCGACCGGCGCATGATCCCCGAAGAAGACCCGGTCGAGGTCGAAGCCCAGGTCCGCCGCGTGATCGCCCAGGCCGCGGCGTCTGTTCCCGGCATCACGATCGAGATCCGCCGGCTGCTGCTGGCGCGCGCCTTGCAGCCGCTGCCGGGCAACGCGAGGCTGGTCGCAGCGCTGCAGCGGCATGGCGAAGCGGTGTTCGGCGAGCAGATTCCGGTCATGGGCAGCCCGCTCTACACCGACGTCCGCCTGTACGGCGAGGCCGGCATTCCGGCCGCGATCTACGGCGCCGGGCCGCGCACGGTGCTCGAATCGAACGCCAAGCGCGCCGACGAGAACATCGTTCTCGAAGACCTGCGCGGCGCCACGCGTGTCGTGGCGCGAACCTTGCTCGACCTGTTGAGCTGACCTTCTCCTGGAGCCCCGATGAAGCCTGCCCCGATCCTCCGCCGCAACCTGCTCGGCACCCTCGCCTCCTTGTCCTTGCTCGGTGCATCCCTGCCTGCCCTGGCCCAGGAGACTGCGATCAAGTTCCAGCTCGACTGGCGCTACGAAGGTCCGCAGGCGATGTTCCTGGTGCCCTTGACCAAGGGCTACTACAAGGCCGAGAAGCTCGACGTCACGGTCGATGCCGGCAACGGCTCGGGCGGCGCCGTGACACGCGTCGCCTCGGGCGCCTACGAGATGGGGTTCGCCGACATCGCCGCGCTGATGGAGTTCCACGCCAACAACCCGACCGCGCCGAACAAGCCGATCGCGGTGATGATGGTCTACAACAACACGCCGGCGGCAGTGCTGGCGCTGAAGAAGTCGGGCATCACCAAGCCGTCGGACCTGAACGGCAAGAAGCTCGGCGCGCCGGTGTTCGACGCCGGCCGCAAGGCCTTCCCGATCTTCGCCAAGGCCAACAACATCACCGGCGTGACCTGGACCGCGATGGACCCGACGCTGCGCGAGACCATGCTCGCGCGCGGCGACATCGACGCGATCACCGGCTTCTCGTTCACGTCGCTGCTCAACCTCGAGGCGCGCGGCGTCAAGGCCGAGGACATCGTCGTCCTGCCGTATCCAAGCTACGGCGTGAAGATGTACGGCAACGCCATCATCGTCTCCGAGACGTTCCTCCAGAAGAACCCGGAAGCGGTGAAGGCCTTCCTGCGTGCCTTCTCGAAAGGCATGAAGGATCTGGTGGCCGACCCCAAGGGCGCGATCACGATCCTGAAGGCGCGCGACGGCCTGGTCAACGAGGAGCTCGAGCTGCGCCGCCTGAAGCTCGCGCTCGACGCGACGATCCTCACGCCCGACGCCAAGGCAGAGGGTTTCGGCGAAGTCCGCGGTCCGCGCCTCAGCCTGATGGCGAGCCAGGTCTCGGACGCCTTCGGCACCAAGGAGCGGATCAGCCCGGCGGCGGTCTGGAAGGACGGCTTCCTGCCGTCGGCGGCGGAGCGCGACATCTTCAAGGTGGTGAGGAAGTGAGGGGAGAAGGCCCGGCCTTCGTCGACTTCTCGCACGTCTGGCTCGCCTACAACGAGGAGCTGCTCGCCGAGGGCAAATTCGCTGTAGAAGACATCGACATGCGCATCGGCGTCGGCGAGTTCATCGCCATCGTCGGCCCTTCGGGATGCGGCAAGTCGACCTTCATGAAGCTGGCCACGGGCCTGCGCATGCCGTCGAAAGGAACGATCCTGATCGACGGCCGCGAGGTCGCCGGGCCGCTCAAGATCACCGGCATGGCCTTCCAGTCGTCGTCGCTGCTCCCTTGGCGAACGACGCTCGACAACGTGCTCTTGCCGCTCGAGATCGTCGAGCCCTACCGCTCGAGCTTCCGCGCCAGGCGCGAGGAATACGCCGCGAAGGCGAGCAAGCTCCTGCAAAGCGTCGGCCTCGGCGGCTACGAGAACAAGTTTCCCTGGGAACTGTCGGGCGGCATGCAGCAGCGCGCCTCGATCTGCCGCGCCCTCATCCACGAGCCGAAGATGCTGCTCCTCGACGAGCCCTTCGGCGCCCTCGACGCATTCACTCGCGAGGAGCTGTGGTGCATCCTGCGCGACCTGTGGACGGTGCAGCGCTTCAACGTCATCCTCGTCACGCACGACCTGCGCGAGGCCGTGTTCCTGGCCGACACGGTCTACGTGATGAGCCGCAGCCCCGGCCGCATGCTGGTGCGCCGCGAGATCGAGCTGCCGCGCCCGCGCGACCTCGAAGTCACCTACACCAAGGGCTTCACCGACATCGTGCTCGAGCTGCGTGAGCACATCGGCGCGATCAGGAAGCCGTTGACCGCAAGCCCGCATAGCACCAGGACCGGCGTGGAAATCGCGCAATGACAAGGCGCGACAAGGAACGCTACGCGCCTTGGGCGCTGCTCGTGGCCATCTTGCTGCTGTGGGAGATCATCTGCCGCGCCTTCAACGTCTCGGACTTCATCTTCCCGAGCCCGTCGCGCATCGCGACGCAGCTCTGGGAGTATCGCGGCGTGATCGCCGGCCACGCCTGGCGAACCTACTGGGTGACGATGGTCGGCTTCGGCATCTCGATCGTCGTCGGCACCCTGCTCGGCTTCCTGATCGGCAGCTCGCGCACCGCCTACGCCGCGGTCTATCCGCTGATGACGGGCTTCAACGCCTTGCCGAAGGCGGCCTTCGTGCCGATCCTCGTCGTCTGGTTCGGTATCGGCGTGGGGCCGGCGG
>JBDTNU010000057.1:0-14683 GCA_039933535.1 Caldimonas sp.
TCGATCCAGACGTTGGGCTTGTGCATGGCCAGCGAGATCGCCTCGTCCTGCCACGGCCACGACGGGTGCGCGAGCACGATCTGCATGTCGGGAAAGGCCATCGCGACGTCTTCGACCAGCATCGGGTTCGAGTTCTGCAAGCGCAGCCCGCCGCCGCAGCGCATGCCCGAGCCGATGCCCGAGTGGCCGCTGTGAAAGATGGCGGGCAGCTTGTGCTCGGCGATGACTTCGTAGATCGGCCAGGCCATCTTGTCGGCCGGCTCGAAGCCCTGCACGGTCGGGTGGAACTTGAAGCCGCGAACGCCGTATTCCTCGACCAGCTTCCTTGCTTCGCGCCCGCCCATCTTTCCCTTGTGCGGGTCGATCGAGCCGAACGCGATCATGATGTCGCTGTTCTTCTGCGCCGCCTCGGCAATCTCTTCGTTCGGGATGCGGCGGCGCCCCATCTGGCTCTCGGCGTCGACAGTGAAGTTGACGAAGCCGATCTTCTTCTCACGGTAGAAGGCGATCGTCTCGTCCATCGTCGGCCGTTTGCTCGAGCGGAAGTACTTGTCGGCGGCGCGGTCGTATTCCTCGCCGTAGTTGTCGAAGGGGTTGCGGCACGACACCTCGAGGTGGGTGTGGGTGTCGATGGCGATCAGGTCGGCGGTATTCATGTCGTGGAGCTCCTGGGCGCCGCCCCGCGCAGGCGGTCGATCAGCGCGTGGGGGTCGGCGGGAACAGTATCGCCCCGCCACGCGACGTGCTGGTCGGCGCGGCAGAGGACGAGTGCATGGCGGTACTCCGCTGGCGCCACGCCGTGCGGAATATCGAGCACGGTCAACGGCACGCCGTGCACTTGCGCCGCGGCGACAAGCGGCGCGGCCCCGGCCCTTGGGTCGAAGCACAGCAGCGTGTAGTCGCTGCCGAAGGCGTCGTACAGCGAGCGGCCGTCGCCGAGCCAGAAATGCGGCGCGCGGCAGCCCGGAACCGTCGACGCCGTGAAGCCGCCCATCGTGTACGCCGGCGGCGCCTCGCCGTCGTAGTCGATCAGCGGCGACCCTTCGTAGAAGTAGCCGAAATTGAGGCCGGCGCAGCAGAACTGCTGCACGTTCAGGTCGTAGCTCTTCTTGCCTTGCCCGGCGCGGATCGCGTCGCCTTCGGCGCCGGCTTCCTCGATTCGCGGCGGCACCGCGCCGCGCGCCTTGATCATCTGCTGTGCGTGGTCCATCGCGAAGCGCGAGACCTGGTCGGTGATCGGCTGTCGCTCGATCTCGTAGGCGTCGAGCACGCGCGCATCGGCCCAGCCGGCAAGGTGCGAGGCGAGATGCCACGACAGGTTCAGCGCGTCGGCGATGCCGGCGTTCATGCCGTAGCCGGCGTAAGGCACCCAGAGGTGCGCGGCGTCGCCGCAGATAAAGACCTTGCCGGCGCGAAACCGCTCGGCGACGAGGCGGCGGCCGATCCAGTCTTCCTTGCTCAGGATCTCGTATTCGAACGCCGGGCCGACGCCGAGGATGTTGCGGATGGCCGCGTCGCGATCGACCGCCTCGAAGTCGGTTTCGTGCGGCTGGAAATGGTTGTGCACCAGCCAGGTCTCCTTGCCGTCGATGGCGAAGCAGACGCCGCTGCGACGCGGATTCGACGCATAGCAGCTCCACGCTCGCTCGCCCGGAATCATGCCGAGCAGGCGCGGCGCGCGGATGTAGGTCGACTGCACTTTCTGGATCACCGGCGTTCCGGTGAAGGCCGCGCCGATCGCCTTTCTCACCATCGAGCGCCCGCCGTCGCAGCCGATCAGGAAGCTGGCGCGAACGCGAAGCTCGGCGCCGCCATCGAGGTCGCGCGCTTCGATGCGCACGCCCTCATCGTCCTGCGCGAAGCCCGTCGCTTCGCAGCGGTTCCTGATCACTACGCACGATTGCGCCTCGGCATGCGCGAACAGGATCGGCTCGAGGTAGATCTGGTTGATGCGGTGCGGCGGCTCGGGCGTCGGCCACCAACCGTCGGGGCCGCTGGTGTCGCTGTAGCGCGTCGCGCGACCGGGGATGTGGATGCGCGAGAGCTCGATGCCCGTGACCGAGGTGCGGAACACGACGTCGTTGGGGTAGTCCGCCGGCAAGCCCGCGTCGCGCACCTTCGTCGCCACGCCGAGGCGGCGAAACTGCTCCATCGTGCGCGCCGCGACGTGATTGCACTTGACGTTCGGCGGCTCGCCGCGACGCCGCGTTTCGAGCACGACAACGCTGCGCCCGCGGCTGGCGAGGTCGATCGCGAGCGTCAGCCCGACCGGCCCGGCGCCGACGATCGCGACCTCGGCCTCGAGCATCGGCATCGTCACTCGAGCTTGGTCCCCGAACGCTTGATCACGTCTGCCCACTTCACGGTTTCGCTGGCGATGAAGCGGCCGAATTCGGCCGAAGTGGTCGGGCTCAGCTCGACGCCGGCCGCACGCGCGCCGGCGATCACTTCCGGGTCGGTCAGCACGGCGCGCATCTCGGCCTGCAGTCGCGCGACGATCGCGGGTGGCGTGGCCGCGGGCGCGACGACGCCGAACCAGCCGGTCGACTCGTAGCCCTTGACGCCCGCTTCCGAAAGCGTGGGCACGTCGGGCAACTGCGGCAGGCGCGTGCTGCCCGTGACCGCGAGCGCACGCACCTTGCCTGCCTTGATCTGCTGCAGCACCGAGGGCAGGTCGAGCATGCCGGCCGGCACCTGGCCGCCGATCACGTCGAGCGCGACCGGGCCCGATCCCTTGTAGGCGACCTCGGTCATGTCGACGCCGGCCATCAGCTTCAGCAACTGCACCGAGAGGTGCATCGCCGTGCCGTTGCCGCCGTGGCCGATCGCGACCTTGCCGGGCTCCGCCTTCGCCTGCGCCAGCAAGTCAGCGACGCTCTTGATCGGCGACGTGGGCGGCACGACGAGCACGAACGGAATGTGCGCGAGCAGCGAGATCGGCACGAAGTCCTTCTGCGCGTCGAAAGGCATCTTCGGATAGAGCGCCGCATTCGCCGCCAGCCCGCCGGCCGCGCCCACGCCGAGCGTGTAGCCGTCGGCGTCGGCCTTGGCGAGCGCCTGCAGGCCGATGTTGCCGCCGGCGCCCGGCCGGTTGTCGACGATCACCTGCTGGCCGAGGCGCTCGCCGAGCTTGGGCGCGACGATGCGTACGGTGGCGTCGGACGAGCCGCCGGGCGGGAAGGTGACGATCATTCGGATCGGCTTGCTCGGCCAGGCGGCAGGTGGCACGGACTGCGCAAGCGCGCTCGCGCTGGTCGCCAGCAACGCGCCGACGATCGTGAAGAAGAAAAGCGGACTGCGCATGACGGACTCCCTTGGCGCCGTCACTCCGGCGCCCTTGCAGTGTGCGGCATCGCCCGACGCGCTAGACGCGCCGGTGGAGCGCCACCTTCTCGAGCAGCTGGAACAGCAGGGACCGCTCGACATCGGTCAGGTGGCCGAGCAGCTCCTTTTCCATGCCGTCCGCGACCAGGTCGGCCTTCTTGACGAGCACGGCGCCCCTGCGCGTCAAGGCGATGTACTGCTTTCGCCGATCGTCCTCGCTGCGTGTGCGCGTGATCAGCTCGCGCTCCTCGAGCTTGTCGCAGACGAGGGTCAGGCGCGGCGCCGAGACGTCGAGAGCGAGCGACATCTGGCGCTGCGTCACGCCCGGGTTCGAGGCCACAAGCATCAGGATCGTGAAGTCGAGTCGGCGCAGCTCGAACGGCTCACCGATCCGCTTGCTGAATATTCGAAGGCTCGGGATCATCGCCTGGGCCAGGCTGTAGCCGAGCAGCTTCTGCATCCGGCCGTGATCGAGACCGCCGGGCAGCGCCGGACTCCGGTGATGCGAGCGGCTGTCGGCTTCAGCGCTGCGGACGGGCTTGGTCGCTTGTGCGGATCGCGGCATCGAGTCCAGTCGGGATGCCGTGCGCGCCGCCGATGTGGCGGCGCGCAGGCCGGCCCGAAGTGTAGGGGCCGGCCGCGCCCGCGCCTCGATCAGAGCGTCGTGCAGACGTAGCTGCTCGGGTTGTTCTGCGCCGCCAGCGCAGCCGCGCTCGTGCCCGCCGCGCCGAGGTAGCGCGCGTACTGCGGGTACGGGCAGAGCGGACGCACCCGGGTCGTCGCCCCGGCCGGCAGCGTCCAGCCGTAGGTGGCTGCCGCCGTGGTGCTCGACTGGGCCACGAGCATGTCGGGCGCCTGGCCTTTCTCGACCCAGGTGGTCATCGCGGTGAACGCCGGGAAGCTGTCGGTCGCGGGGCCGCCGCTGCAGTGGTTCATCCCCGGGACGGCGAACAGGCGCACGAAGTCCTTCACCGTGCCGTTGCCCGGCGTCGTGCTCAACGAGTCGACCCAGCCGGCGGTGTACTTGAACGAGAACACCGGATCACCGCGCCCGTGGTACATGATCATCTTGCCGCCCTTGGTCTTGAAGGCCGAGAGGTCGGTCGAATGCGTGCCCATGAAGTCGATCGGCGCGACCGGATAGGTCGCCGATGTGGCGGCGATCTTCCCGGCGTCGGTGTCCCAGTTGAAGCCGAGCTGGTACTGGACGAGCGAATTCGCAGTCGCCAGGCCGGTGGTCGGTGGCGTCGTGAAGATCAGCGGTCCGGCGCCGCCACCGAGCGTGACGTTGATGGCGTTGTTGGTTCCCGTGGTGCTGTAGAAGAAGCCGGTGTTCCAGACATTCCAGCCGCCCTGGCCGATACCCGGGTCCCACAGCCAGTCGGAATAGAGCACCTTGCCCGAGGAGTCCTTCGCTCCGGAGATCACGTTCTGGATCGCCGTGAGCTGGGCGGGCAGCCAGCAGGCCGCTGGCGCACCTGCCGCACCGCAGGCGAGGACGGTCGGGTCGAAGTTGCAGGTCTTGTTGACCATGCCGTCGACGAGCCCGTCGGCTGCGTCGCACTGCGACAGGATCGACTGCTGCAAGGCCGTCCATTGCGCGGGTTGAACGGCCGCAGTCATCAACGGTGTCGTTCCGGCGCCCGGGCCGGTCGTTTCGAAGTAGCCCTGTGCGGCGGCAGCGGCCGAGAACTGTTGCGTGTTCCAGGCTTCCGCGAGCCAGGCCTTGGGCAAGTCGGAGCCCGGGTCACCGGCGACGATGCCGTCGAACTCGCTGCCGTAGCGCTGCGACACCATCATCGCCTCGCGCCCGCCCTCCGAGCAACCGACGAAATAGGAGCGCGTCTGCGCCTTGGCGTAGTAGCTGGTGATGAGGCTGTTGGCAAGCTTCTTGGTCAGGCCGATGGCGTTGTAGCCGAAGTCGACGCGTGCCTGCTGGTCGAGGCCGAAGGCGGCGCCGCCGGCGTTGTTGTTGTCGTTGTTGCTGCCGTTGTGGCCGCTGTCGTCCGACGCCGTGGCGTAGCCGAGCAGGAGCGGATTCACCGATTCGCCGTTGGTGATCGTGCCGGTCGTGTCCGGGATCGAGCCGTCGCTCCCGCCGCCACCGCCGAAGAACAGGTTGCCGTTCCAGGTGCTGGGCAGGTTGATCTGGAAGCCGATCGCGTACGTCGTCTGCGCGTCGGTCTGGCCGGCGACCTTGGTGCCGACCCGGCCGGCGTTGATCGTGCCGACGACGGCACAGTAGGGCTGGTAGTTGCCCGCGGCGTCCGGGGTCGCCGTGGTGCGCAGCGTCGCCGAGGTGATCGCCACCTGCATGCCGGTCGCGGAAAGCGTACTCGCCAGCGGCGCGACGGCGGCGCAGCCGCTCGCCGGGTCGGGGTTGTTGAGCAACGCGGTGGGAGCTGGGGCCGGCGCGGGCGCGGGCGCAGGTGCGGGGGCAGGCGCCGGCGCCGATGAACTGCCGCCGCCGCAGCCGGCGACGCCGCCGCCAGCGAGCGCCGCCGCGAACAACCAGCGAAGGTTCGTGAGTCGTGTCATCTCTGTCTCCTGTGTAGGTGCCCGACCCTCTTCGGTGCCGTCGGGGCGCTCTCTTCGGAGCGGCCTCCGGCACAATGTAGTTGCCCTAATTAATCTTTAACGTCCGTAAATACCCTGCTGTTCGCCGCGAGCGGCGGGGAAGTCCCTAGCGGGGCGTGCGGGCGCAGTAACTACGATTCGCCAATGACTACGATTCGCCAATGACTTCGTCCGCTCGCGCCCAAGCCGTGGATTCCGCCGCCGCGCCGCTCGCCGCCGTCCTGCAGGGCCTCGATCTGCTGGCGATCGAGCAGGCCGGCGCGGTGCTCCATCTGCGTCTGAACCGGCCCGCGAAGCGCAACGCGGTCAACGACGCGCTGGTCGCGCAGATCCACACCGCGTTCGTCAACTTGCCGGAGACGACGCGCGCCGTCGTCCTGAGCGGTGCCGGAGATCATTTCTGCGCGGGTCTCGACCTCTCCGAGATTTCGGAGCGCAGCGTCGCCGAGGGCGTCGTCCACTCGCGCTCGTGGCACGCTGCGTTCGAGCAGATCCAGTTCGGCCGCGTGCCGGTGGTCGCCGTGCTGCAAGGCGCGGTGGTCGGCGGTGGCCTCGAGCTCGCCTCCGCCTGCCATGTCCGCGTCGCCGAGGCGAGCGCTTTCTACGGTCTGCCGGAAGGCCAGCGCGGCCTGTTCGTCGGTGGCGGCGGCTCGGCCCGCATTCCGCGCCTGATCGGCACCGCACGCATGACCGACATGATGCTCACCGGTCGCGTCTACGACGCCGCCGAAGGCTTCGCGATCGGCGTCTCGCAGTACCTGGTCGAGCCGGGCGAGGGTCTGGCGAGGGCATTCGCGCTGGCGGAGCGCATCGCCGCCAATGCGCCGCTCTCCAACTTCGCCGTCATGCACGCGCTGCCGCGCATCGCCGACATGGCGCAGGGCGAGGGCCTGTTCGTCGAGTCGCTGATGGCGGCGATCGCCTCGGGCGACGAAGCCGCCAAGCTGCGCGTGCGCGCCTTCCTCGAAGGCAAGGCGGCGAAGGTGAAGAAGCCGTGAGCTCGCTGCCTGCCGGGCACGCTGCCGACGAGCGCGTGCCTCGCTATCGCGCGCTGCCGCTCGGCGGCTCGATGGAGGCCGATTTCCGCAAGCAGGCGGACGGCTCGACCCTGGTGGTCTCGCGCGAGCCGCTGGCACCGTATCCCGAGCGGCTCACCGATCGCCTGCTGCACTGGGCCGAGCGCGATCCCGATCGCACGCTGATCGCCAAGCGCACGAGCAAGGCGCAAGGCGGCGACTGGCGCCGCGTCAGCTACGGCGAGGCCCTGCAAAGTGCGCGCGCGATCGCGCAGGCGCTGCTCGATCGCGGTCTCTCGGCCGAGCAGCCGGTGGTGATCCTCTCGGACAACGACATCGAGCACCTTTTGCTGGCGCTCGGCGCGATGCTCGCCGGCGTGCCGTTCGCGCCGGTGTCGCCGGCCTATTCGCTGATCTCGCAGGACTTCGGCAAGCTGCGCCACATCGTCGGCCAGCTCACGCCCGGTCTCGTGTTCGCGAGCGGGCCGCAGTACGGCAAGGCGATCGCCGCGGTCGTCCCTGGCGAGACGCCGGTGGTGCTCACCGAAGGAACGATCGAAGGGCGCAGCACGCTCTCGTTCGCCGAGCTGCTGGCGACACGGCCCGGCGCCGCCGTCGACGCCGCGCACGCCAAGGTCGGGCCCGACACGATCGCCAAGTTCCTGTTCACCTCCGGCTCGACCAAGCTGCCGAAGGGCGTGATCAACACCCAGCGCATGCTGTGCGCCAACCAGCAGATGATCCTGCAGTGCTTTCCGTCGCTGGGCGAGGAAGCGCCGGTGCTGGTCGACTGGCTGCCCTGGAACCACACCTTCGGCGGCAACCACAACATCGGCATCGTCCTCTACAACGGCGGCACGCTGTACATCGACGAAGGCAAGCCGACGCCGGCGCTGATCGGCGAGACCTTGCGCAACCTGCGCGAGATCGCACCGACGATCTACTTCAACGTGCCGAAGGGCTTCGAGGAGATCGCCAACGCGCTCGAGGTCGACCCGGTGCTGCGCAAGACGCTGTTCTCGCGCGTCAAGATGTTCTTCTTCTCGGGCGCCGGCCTGGCCCAGCCGGTCTGGGACAAGCTCGACCGCCTCGCCGAGCAGGAGATCGGCGAGCGCATCAAGATGCTGACCGGCCTGGGCATGACCGAGACCGCGCCGTTCGCGATCTGCGCCAACGCGCACCACGTCAAGTCGGCTCACATCGGCCTGCCGGCGCCGGGCGTCGAGCTGAAGCTGGTGACGATGGGCGACAAGCAGGAAGTGCGCTACCGCGGCCCCAACGTCACGCCCGGCTACTGGCGCGCACCCGAGCAGACGGCAGAGCACTTCGACGCCGAGGGCTTCTACTGCAGCGGCGATGCCGCCAAGCCGATGGACCCGGCGCAGCCCGAGCTCGGCTTCATGTTCGACGGCCGCATCGCCGAGGACTTCAAGCTGTCGACCGGCACCTTCGTCTCGGTCGGCCCGCTGCGCGCCAAGATCATCGCCGCCGGCGACCCGCTCGTGCAGGACGTCGTGATCGCCGGCATCAACCGCGACGAGATCGGCATCCTGCTGTTCCTGCGCCTCGATGCCTGCCGGGCGATGGCCGGGCTGCCGGCGAATGCGTCGGCGCATGTTGCCCTCGGCGACGCGAACGTGCGCGCATTCATGCAGGAGCTGGTCGATTCGCTCTTCGCCAGCGGCACCGGCAGCGCGACGCGCGTCGCCCGCGCCCTCGTGCTCGCCGAGCCGCCGTCGATCGACCGGGGCGAGATCACCGACAAGGGCTCGATCAACCAGCGCGCCGTCCTCACCCATCGCGACGCCGACGTCGAACGCATGTACCTCGGCCGCGACCGCGACGTGCTCGTGCCGCACCGGCCCTGAGGCGCGCAGACGCGATGGCGAAGACGACCCACTTCACCGTGACGATCCAGTTCGGCGATTGCGACCCGGCCGGGATCGTCTTCTATCCCAACTTCCAGCGCTGGATGGACGCCTCGTCGCTGTCGTTCTTCATGCAGTGCGGCGTGCCGCCGTGGCGCGAGCTGGTCAAGACGCGCGGCATCGTCGGCACCCCTCTGCTCGAGATCTCGACCCGCTTCGTCACCGCCGCCACCTACGCCGAGGAACTGACGATCGAGACCTCGGTCGAGGAGTGGCGTGCCAAGGTGTTCGTCCAGCACCACCTCGTGCGCCGCGGCGACACGCTGATCTGCGAAGGGCGCGAGACGCGTGCCTTCGTGCGCCGCGACGCCGACAATCCCGATCGCTTGCGCGCCATGCCGATTCCCGAAGACATTCGCGCCCTCTGCGAATGACCCCCAGCCTCGTTCATACCGACAACACCAGGAGACCTGCCATGAAGACCTTCCGATTGCTCGCCACCGCCGCCGCGGCCGGACTGTTCGCGCTGGCGGCGACGCCGGCGCTCGCCGACCTGACGATCGGCGTCAGCATCTCGCTCACCGGCCCGACCTCGGCGCTCGGCATCCCGACCAAGAACGGCATCGCCCTCTGGCCGAAGGAGATCGCCGGCGAGAAGCTCAACGTCATCGTCCTCGACGACGCCACCGACACCACCAAGGGCGTGCAGAACACGAGGAAGCTGATCACCGAGGACCATGCCGACGTCGTCGTCGGCTCGGTGACGACGCCGGTCGCGGTGGCAATGGCCGACGTCTGCACCGAAGGCAAGACGCCGCAGCTCATGCTCTCGCCCGCGAACCTGCCACCGGGCAAGGACGGCTGGTCGTTCCGCATGCCGCAGTCGACGGCGGTGATGGCGATCCCGATCGTCGAGCACTGGAAGAAGCTCGGCGTCAAGACCTATGGCTTCCTCGGCTACTCCGACGGCTACGGCGAAGCCTGGTTGACCGACATCAAGCCGCTCGCCGAAAGGGCCGGCATCAAGCTGGTCGACGTCGAGCGCTTCGCGCGCAGCGACACCGCGGTCACGGGCCAAGCGCTGAAGCTGATGTCGGCCAATCCCGACGTCATCCTCGTCGTCGCTTCCGGCAGCGGCGCGGCCATGCCGCACAAGGGCCTGGTCGAGCGTGGCTACCCGAAGGGCAATATCTACCAGACGCACGGCGCGGCGTCGATGGACCTGATCCGCGTCGGCGGCGCCGACGTCGAAGGTTCGTTCGTCTCGTCGGGCCCGGCGGTCGTCGCCGAGAAGCTGCCCGACTCGAACGCCAGCAAGGCACTCGGCATGCAGTACAAGGCCGAGTTCGAGAAGGCCTACGGCAAGGGCACGGCAAACCAGTTCGGCGCGCATGCGTTCGACGTCGTCATCGTCCTGCAGAAGGCGGTGCCGATCGCGCTCAAGAAGGGCAAGCCGGGCACGCCCGAGTTCCGCGCCGCGCTGAAAGACGCGTTCGAGACGATGGGCCGCACGCCCGTCTCGCAGGGCGTGCTCAACTGGACCACGACCGACCACTTCGGCTTCACGCCCGAGACCGGCGTGCTGCTCAAGATCGTGAACGGCGACTGGCAAGTCGTCCACTGATGCCGCTTTCGTCGCCGTCGGTGGCGGCGCCCGCTTCGCCTGTGGCACGCTAGCGCGCCATGGGCATGGACCTCAACACCGCCGGCATCCTGCTGCTCGACGGCGTCACCAACGGCGCCGTCTACGCGTTGCTGGCGCTGGCGACGGTGCTGGTGTTCGCGGTCACGCGGGTCATCTTCATTCCGCAGGGCGAGTTCGTCGCCTATGGCGCACTGACGCTGGCCTTGCTGCAGCTCGGCAAGGTGCCGGGAACGGTCTGGCTGTTGGTCGGGCTGGCCGTCGTCGCGGCGCTGATCGACATGGTCGACGCGATCCGGCGCGGGCTCCCCGTCACGTCGATGCTTCGCGGCGCATTGGGCACGCTGCTCGCGCCGGCCATCGTCGCGGCGCTCACGGTATGGGCGGCGCCGCTCAAGCTCCATCTGCTCGTGCAGAGCGCCCTCACGCTGGCCATCGTCACGCTGCTCGGGCCGCTCGTCTACCGCATCGCCTATCAGCGGCTCGCCGACGCGACGGTGCTGGTGCTGCTCATCGTCTCGGTCGGCGTCCACTTCGCGCTGACCGGGCTCGGTTTGGTCTTCTTCGGCGCCGAAGGCTTTCGCAATCCGAGCTTCTGGGACGAGCGCTTTTCTGCCGGCGCGATCTCACTCTCGGGCCAGACGCTGATCATCTTCATCGCCTCGATCGTCCTGATCGTCGGCCTCTATCTTTTCTTCGAGCGCACCTTGCGCGGCAAGGCCTTGCGCGCGACTGCGGTCAATCGCCTCGGCGCGCGGCTGATGGGCATTTCGACCTCGGGCGCGGGCAAGCTGAGCTTCGGCCTCGCGGCGTTCATCGGCGCGCTCTCGGGTCTCCTGATCGGGCCGACGACGACGATCTTCTACGACTCGGGCTTCCTGATCGGCCTGAAAGGCTTCGTCGCCGCGATCTTCGGCGGCCTCGCGAGCTATCCGGCGGCTGCCCTCGGCGCGCTCCTCGTCGGCATCCTCGAGAGCTTCAGCTCGTTCTACGCGAGCGCGTTCAAGGAAGTGATCGTCTTCACCCTGATCATTCCGGTCTTGTTGTGGCGCTCGTTCCAGCGCGGCCACGACGACGAAGAAGAATGAGCTTCAGAGCCATCGCCCTCGTCGCCTTCGCCATCGTGCTGGCGCTGGTTCCCGTTCTCACGCCAGAGAACGGCGAGTTCTGGATCACGCAGGCCAACTACATCGGCCTGTACGCGCTGGTCGTCCTCGGCATCGTGCTGCTCACCGGCGTCGCCGGGCTGATCTCGTTCGGCCAGGCCGCGTTCGTCGGCATGGGTGCGTACACGGCCGCCTACCTGACGCTCACTTACGGCATCTCGCCCTGGCTCACGGTCTGGATCGGCCTGGCGATCACCGGCGTGGCGGCGCTGCTGCTGGCCTGGGTCACGCTGCGCATGTCGGGCCACTTCCTGCCGCTGGCGACGATCGCCTGGGGCCTGTCGCTGTTCTACCTGCTCGGCAACCTCGACTTCCTCGGCAAGTACGACGGCCTGCTCGGCATCCCGGCGCTCTCGTTCTTCGGCATCTCTCTCAACACCGGCCGGACCTTCTTCTACCTGCTCTGGGTCATCGTCATCGTCGCGTCGATCGCCGTCACGCGCCTGCTCGATTCGCGTGCGGGCCGCGCGCTGCGCGCCGTCAAGGGCGGCACGACGATGGCCGAGGCGATGGGCGTCGACACCTTCCGCGTCAAGGTGACGGCGTTCGTGCTCGCCGCGCTGCTGGCGAGCGTGTCGGGCTGGCTGTTCGCGCATTTCCAGCGCACCGTGAATCCTTCGCCCTTCGGCCTGAACATGGGCATCGAGTACCTGTTCATGGCGGTGCTCGGCGGCGTCGGCTACGTGTGGGGCGCGCTGATCGGCGCCGGCGTGGTGCAGGTGCTGAAAGACCAGCTCCAGGTCTGGTTGCCGCGCCTCATGGGCACCAGCGGCAACTACGAGATCATCGTCTTCGGCGTGCTCCTCGTGTTCATGCTGCAGTACGCGCGCGACGGCCTGTGGGCCTTCATCGACGCGATGCTGCCGCGCATGCGGCGCAAGGTCGACTGGGCCGATGCCGCGGCACTGCCGGCGCGGCCGCGGCCGTCGACCGGCGAAGTCGTGCTCGACGTGCGCGCCGCGCGCAAGGAGTTCGGCGGCCTGGTCGCCGTCAACGACGTGAGCTTCCAGGTCAAGGCCGGCGAGATCCTCGGCCTGATCGGGCCCAACGGGGCCGGCAAGTCGACCACCTTCAATCTCGTCACCGGCGTCCTGCCCGCGACCCGCGGCGAGGTCGCGCTGCTCGGCCGGCGCATCGATTCGCTGCCCTCGCGCGACATCGCAGCGCTCGGCGTCTCGCGCACCTTCCAGCACGTGAAGATGATCGCCGGCATGTCCGTGCTCGAGAACGTCGCGCTCGGCGCGCACCTGCGCGGCAGCCGGGGCGTGCCGGCGGCGATGCTGCGCCTCGACCGCGCCGAAGAGCGCGGCCTGATGCGCGAGGCCGAACGCCAGCTGCAGCGCATCGGCATGGCCGAGCTGATGCACGAGCAGGCGGGCAACCTCGCGCTCGGCCAGCAGCGGCTGATGGAGATCGCGCGTGCCCTGGCCGTCGACCCGATCCTGCTGCTGCTCGACGAGCCCGCCGCCGGCCTGCGGCTGAAGGAGAAAGAAGGACTCGCCGACGTGCTGCGCCAGTTGCGCGGCGAAGGGCTTTCGATCCTGCTCGTCGAGCACGACATGGACCTGGTCATGGGGCTGGTCGACCGGGTCGTTGTGATGGAGTTCGGCACCAAGCTGATCGAGGGCACGCCGGAAGAAGTGCAGGCATCGCCGGCGGTTCGCGCGGCCTATCTGGGAACGGAACACTAGCCGTGGCCGAACTGCTGCTCAACGTCCGCGATCTGCACGCCGGCTACGGCCGTGCCGAAGTGCTGCACGGCGTGACGCTCACCGCCCGTGCCGGCAAGGTCATCACCGTGATCGGCCCGAACGGCGCCGGCAAGTCGACGCTGCTCAATGCCCTGATGGGCGCCTTGCCGGCGCGCGGAACGATCGAGTACGACGGCAAGCCGATCGGCCTGCGCTCGCTCGAAGAGCGCGTCATGCTCGGCATGGCGCTGGTGCCGGAAACGCGTGCGCTGTTCGGGACGATGTCGGTCGAGGACAACCTCTTGCTCGGCGCCTGGCGCCAGTTCCGGCTCGGCCGCAAGGACAGCAGCAAGGCCCTCAACGAAGTCTTCGTGCTGTTCCCGCGCCTGCGCGAGCGGCGCGCCCAGCTCGCCGGCACGCTCTCCGGCGGCGAGCGGCAGATGCTTGCCGTGGGCCGTGCCCTGATGGGCAAGCCCTCGCTCCTCATGCTCGACGAGCCGAGCCTCGGCCTAGCGCCACTGGTCGTGCGGGCGATCTTCGCGACCATCGCCGCGTTGCGAGCTACCGGCGTGACGATCCTGCTGGTCGAGCAGAACGCGCGCGCCGCGCTCGAGGTGGCCGACTACGGCTACGTGCTCGAGATGGGCGAGGTGGCGCTGCAGGGGCCGGCCGAAGACCTGGCGAACGATCCGCGCGTGATCGAGACCTACCTGGGCGCGTCGCGCAAGAAGTCAGAAGCGTGAGGTACCGGCTCGGCGAGGTCGATGATCAGTCTCGTCGTCCAAACCGCGAAGCGCCGTAGGACAAAAACGGGTCTTGCGGCGCGATGCCGGATCAGGCATCGGGCTTGCCGCGAACCACGCGTGTCTCACTCTCAAGGAGCATTCGCATGACTCCCACGCTTCGCCGCTCGCTCGCGGCCTTGTCGATCGCCAGTCTCGCGTCCGCCGGCCTGCTTGCCGGTTGCGAGCAGCGAACCACGACCACGCAGTCGCCGGACGGCACCAGCACGACGACCGCCACGACCACGTCCATCCCGGCCAATCCTGCATCGGACGCGACTGCGGAGATGAAATCCACGGCGAAGGAAGTCGGCAACGACGTCAGCCAGGCGATGGACAAGGCGGGCAAGGAAACGAGCCAGGCCCTCACCAAGGCCGGCAACGTGATCGAAGACGGCGCGATCACCGCCAAGGTGAAGACCGCGCTGCTTGCCGACCCCGACGTGAAGGGCCTGAAGATCGACGTCGACACCAGGAACGGCGTCGTCACCCTCAGCGGCACCGTCGAGAAGAACGCCAACCTCGACCGGGCGGAGAAGATTGCGCGCGATACCGAGGGTGTGAAGTCGGTCGACAACCAGCTGGTCGTCAAGGCCTGATCCGCGCGGCGAAAGCGG
>JBDTNU010000058.1:0-14643 GCA_039933535.1 Caldimonas sp.
CGCACGTAGAGCGCGAGGAAGGACTCGGGGACGAGCGTCTGGTTGTGGTCGTACATCGGGGCTCGGGGTCGCCTGTGTCGACAAGGCGCGGTGCGCTCGAGTTTGCATCAATCCGCCGGGCCGATGTCCGCTTGCGGCCTCCGCTTACGTAAGAGGTACGAGAAGTCCCACTCGATCCGATCACCCCGGAGAGCAAGCATGAAACGTCTCGGTCGCATCACCGCGCTGACCGCGCTGTTGTTTGCCATGCTGGCGACGCCGGCGATGGCTTCATTGACCGGCATGACGCCGGAAGTCTGCGCGGCCAATGAATATCTGATTGGCGTCAGCGGGCGCAGCGGCGACTGGATCGACGCGATCCGCCCGGTCTGTGCCAGTTGGAACCCTGCCACCAGAACGGCCGGCGTGCCGCGCAACGGCCCGACCCACGGCGGTCGCGGTGGTGGTGAAGGCGTCGCGATCTGCCCCCGTGGTTCGGCAGTCAGCGGCTGGGAAATACGCCACGTGACACGCGGCGACACGGTCTTCCTGCAATACGTTGCGCCGCAATGCCGCGGCATCCTGCCGCCTCGCCAGATCGTCCGGATCGGCCGGCTCCAGTTCGGGCGGGGCGATCCACCGATGCCGAGCTCGGGGCCGAGCTTCCACGGTTGCGGCAAGGGCGAGCTGGCGATCGGCTTGTCGGTCGCGGTTGGCCAGAACTTCGTCAGCGAGGTCGACCTGAAGTGCCGCTTCGTCCCCGATGCATCGCCGCCTCCGACGCCGCCGGTTCCGCCGCATGTCCCGCCGCCGGCGGTCCCGGCCACGCGGACACCGATTGCGGAATTGACGGGCACCCTTTACCGCGACCCGGAAATCGCCGCTGAAAATGCAGAAATGGTGCGGCTCGACTGGTGCCGCGAATGGGGCAGCGCCTGCGGCAGACCCGCGGCCGACGCCTATTGCCGGATGCTCGGCCACGCGCGATCGGGCCAGATCCAGATCAGGAACAACGTCGGCAAGACGGCGATCATTTCGAGCAAGGCGATCTGCAGCGAGCCGACGTGCGACGGCTTCCGCCTCATCGAGTGCGTGGACTGACGAGCTGGCGATCCGCGACGGCGGCGTCGAGCACGACTCGGGTTCGTGCCGTTCGACGCGCGCCGCAGTTGACACGAGAGGCCATTTGGCCCCAATCTCGGAGAGCACGACCCACACAATTTTCCACAACAACTTTCCGAGAGGTTCGCATGGCCAAGGTGGCATTCAAGCCGGGAGATCTCAACGCCGACGTAATCAAGGCCGCCGGCCCCCTCGAGGTGATGACCTATCCGAAGGGCATGAAATTCAGCATCGAAGTCGAGCTGCCCAAGGAAATCGAATCCGACAAGCTCCTGGCGCAGGAGCTGTGGCTCGGCGTCGGCGTGGTCTACAAGGACCTGGTTGCCCGGATCGCCGAGAACCTCAAGAACACCGACCGCGGCGCCGTGATGCTGCGCAATGCAAAGGAAGTCGAAAAGCTCAAGAAGCTGATCGACGTGGTGAACCGGGGCATCGAGGGGGCCATCGGCATCGCTCAGGACGCGGCCGTCAAGTCGGTGCAGACCAACTTCGACAAGCTGAAGGCGAAGCGCAAGGACTACACCAAGTACAAGATCAAGATCGTGGTCACCATCACCGGCGCGGCGGTCGGCCTGGCGACCAGCATCGCGCTGATCGCGGCAACGGGCTTCTCGGGCGGCGCGAGCGGCGTCATCGGCATCATCTCGATGACCAAGTCGGTCGCCGTGATCGCCACCGAAGTAATTTCTGCGGCGCAGAGCGTGGAGCAGTCGATCGCGACGCTCAAGGTCCAGATCGCCACCATCAACAAGATCTGGGGCGACGCCAAGGCCAAGGGCAAGGCCGTCCGGGGTGCGGCGAACGAGGTCCTCGCGGCGGTGTTCAAGGAGTTCCTGGGCTTGCCCCTTGCTTCGGCCAAGCAGTGCGAGAGCAATGCCAAGACGGCCCTCGACAAGCTCGGCGGCCTGGAGGTCAACACCCACGACATGGCCAAGAAGGTCACGAAGCTGATGCTCGAATCGAGCAACATGCAGAAGGACTTCGTCGAGAAGGCCAACGTGAAGCTGAAGAAGCACCCCGATCCGCAGGCCCTGCAGAAGTACGGCCCCAAGCTGATCGGCAACCTGCAGAAGGCGGTGAAGCCGGGCAACGATGCGATCCGCGCACTGATGCTCGAGATCGACAGGAACCTGAAGCGCTTGGACAGCAACAAGGCCGAGATGGGCAGGCTGAGCAAGGAACTGAACGAGATCTACAAGATCCGCAATTCGAGCAAGTTCACCGAGAACGCGTACAAGATACTGGACAACTCCCTGTCGGTGGTCAACAACGTCCTGATGGGCGCGCTCAGCGGCAACGGACTGGTGGAAGGCGCGAAGAACATCGCCGCCAACGTGGTGCCGGTGACGGCGCTGTTCGCCTACGACAAGATCAGCGCGGTGGTGTTCGCGGACGGAGACCTGAAGAAGGCGCTTTGGTGATCTGAGCCAGCGGCTCAGATATCGATCACCACGTCGCCCTGCGGCCGGGCGCAGCAGATCAGGATGTTTCCTTCGGCGGGTGGATCGAGCGGTTCAGGCTCGTACGAGACGGAGCCGGAGATCAATCCGCTCTCGCAGTTGTGGCAGACGCCGGTGCGGCACGACCACCGTACCGGCACGTCGCACGCTTCGGCCAGCTCGAGCAGGCTCTGCTCTTCCGACGGACGCCAGCGAACGGTGAGGCCGCTGCGCGCGAAGGAAACCACCGGCCCGGTGCCCGGGCTGCCGGCCGGCTGATGCGGCGCGCGCACCGGGCCTGAGATCACGCCGGGCGTCAACGAGGGGCCGCCGGCGAAGATCTCGGAATGGATCCGGCCTCGAGGCACGGTCCATCCGGTCAGGCCCGTCGTCAGATCGCCGAGAAAGCTCGGCGGCCCGCAGAGATAGAAGTCGGCTTCTCCCGGAACGCCGAGCCCCTGGAGAACCTCCATTCCCAGGCGGCCTGTCGCGTCGTAGTCCCGGCCCATCCGGTCGTCGCCATCCGGTCGGCTGTACCGGATGTGACTTCGACCGTGAGCAAGCGTGGCGAGAAGCTGCCGCACCTCCGCGGCAAACGAATGCGACTTGCCGTTGCGCGCGCTGTGCAGCCACCAGACCTCGCGAGGCGAAGTGCTCGCAGCCAGCGCGTGCAGCATCGCCAGCACCGGCGTCGCGCCGATGCCCGCGCTCAGCAGCACCACCGGCCCGTCTCCCGGCTGAAGGATGAAGGCGCCTCTGGGCTCGCTGACATCGAGGACGTCGCCGGCTCGAACGCTGCCATTCAGGTAGCTCCCCGCGGCGCCGTTCGGCTCGAGCTTGACGCTGACGCGATAGCGCTCGCCGGAGAGCGGTCCGGAGAGCGAGTAGCTCCGGAACAGCAGCGGACCGTCGGCGCGCGGGCGCAGACGGAGCACGACGAATTGACCCGCGAGCGGGACCGTGAGCGGCCTTGCATCCCCCGGCTCGAGCGAGAGCGAGATCACGTCCTCGCATTCGCGATCGATTCGCGAAACCCGCAGCGGCCGGAAGCCGGGCGCGGCCGGGGGCGCGGAGGCAGTCGGCGCCAGACCCGCATTGCCGGTCGCGCCCGGGTGGGCGTCCTGGCTTCGTGCCAATGCCTCGAACGACCCGCGCCATCCCGGAGACAGCGCCGGGATCCGCAGCGCCCGCTCGAGTTGATCGCGGGGATGACGCGACGAATACAGCAATGCATTGACCTCGGCGACGGTCATGAGCTCCGGGCCACGGGCGATCGGCAGGATCTCGTCGCCGGCGCCGACCTCGCCTTCCTCGAGCACGCGCAGATAGAAGCCCGGCCGTCCGCTCGAGGTCAGGAGCGCTGCCATCCGCGGCTCCTCGGTGCGGATGCCGACGCGGTAGCAAGTGGTCCGAGGCTGGGTCACCTCGAACAGTGCGGTGCCGATCCGGAAGCGGTCGCCGATGCAGACCTCGTCGTCGGGCAAGCCCTCGACGGTGAAGTTCTCGCCGAACTGCCCGTGCGTGAAATCGTGGCGCCCGAGCCGTTCTTCCCAGTAGCGATGCGACTCGATCTGGTAGACGAAAACCGCTCGCTGCTCGCCGCCGTGGCCGGCGAGATCGCCCTGTCCGTCTCCATCGACGTTGAGCCGCCGGACCTGGCGACGGCCTTGCACCGGCTCCTTCCAGATGCCGGTGTGCACGGTCCTTCCACGCCACTCGATGTCGCGAGGAAGGCCGACGCTGACGGAAAGTAACCGGGCCATCGGATGCCTTGGCTTCTGCGCGCGTGTCGACGAGCAGAAATTACCACGCCTGAACGCGCCACGGAGGACTGCTCATGCGGCCCGCCTCCTCGAGGCGTTCAGCGGCGCCGGGCAGCGCTTGTCGCTTACGCGGGGGCGGCCGGGCTGGCAGGCGCTACCGCCACCGGCGAAGGCCACACGGCGAATCGATATTCCGACGCGATCGTGATCCGATCGATTTCCTCCAGCTCCTCGGCGCTCAGTTTCCAGCCGACGGCGTTCATGTTGTATTCCAGCTGCTCGGGCGTGCTGGCGCCGGCGATGATGCTCGACACGGTCGGGCGGCCCGCGAGCCACGAGAAGGCGAGCTCGATCGTGTTGCGGCCGCGGCTGGCGCAGAACGCCTCGAGCTGCTCGAGCACGTCGAAATTGCGGTCGGTCAGGAAGTGACTGGCGAAGCGCTCCACCTTCTTCAGGCGCGAGCCTTCGGGCACCGCCGCGCCGCGCTTGTATCGGCCGCTCAGCATGCCGCTCGCCAGCGGGAAATAGGGCAGCAGGCCGATCCCGTAAGCCTGCATCGCGGCGATCCGCTCCTTGTCGGGGTCGCGCATCATCAGGCTGTATTCGTCCTGCGACGAGATGAAGGTCTCGGTGTCGTGGAGCTTCGCCGCCCAGGCGGCTTCGGCCATGCGCCAGACCGGAAAGTTCGAGCAGCCGATGTAGCGGACCTTGCCCTGGCGCACGAGGTCGTCGAGCGCGCGCAGCGTCTCCTCGATCGGCGTCTTCGGGTCGTGGGCGTGCACCTGGTACAGATCGATCCAGTCGGTCTTCAGACGGCGCAGGCTCGCTTCGACGGCCGACATGATGTAGCGCCGCGACCCGCCCTCGCGAAGCCCGGAGTCGTCCATCGACTGGCCGAACTTCGAGGCGAGCACGAAGTTCTTGCGATCCTTGCCCAGGATTTCGCCCAGTGCGGTTTCCGAGCCGCCGCGATTGCCGTAGACGTCGGCGACGTCGAGCAGGTTGACGCCGATGTCGAGCGCCTTGTCGATGATCTTTCGTGCCGTGGCGTTGTCGATCCGCATGCCCATGTTGGTACAGCCCAACCCGGTCAGAGAAACGCGCAATCCCGATCGGCCGAGGTGACGGTATTCCATGTTTCGAGGTCCTCGAATTTCTTGATGAATGAGAGGCGCGCGCTAGTCGGCGCGCGCAAGCACGGCGACCGAGGCGTCGTGGATGAGCTTCGCGCGCTCCGCGGCGCTGCGGTCCTTGAGCGCGGCGACCGGCGTGTTCACGCGCAGCGTGAGCAGCGGCGGCAAGGCCGCCAGGAACGCGTCGAGGTCGAGGGCGCCCTGGCCGGGGAGACGCCGATCGCCGATGGTCTCGTTGCGAATCGCTTCGTTGCCAAACAGATCGCCGACGCCGCCGTCGCACAACTGCGCATGCGGCATCAGCGCCGGATCGACGAGCGCGATGTCGGCCGCGGTGCGGCCGCCACGAAACAGGTGCAGCGGACAGATCTGTATGCCGGCATTGGGTCGATCGGCCTTCTTCAGGACCACCAGCGCCTGCATGATGTTCTTGACCTGGGTATAGACGATGGGCTCGAGCATCGGACGGATGCCGCGCGGAGCGCAGAGGTCGCACAAGGCGGCGTAGGTTTCGGCCAACCGTTCCTCGTCGGGATCGGCTCCGAGCACCACGACCGAGCGCGCACCGAGCTCCGCCGCGAGGTCGAGGATCGCCTCGAATGCCGGCACATCGGTTTCGGCCGTCAGGCGGATGAAATCGAAGTCGTGCACGAAGATATCTCCGTCGCGCAGACGAGCGATAGTCTCCCGCTTGAGCGGCGTATCGCCGAGCAGCGGGAACGCGACCTGCTCGGCCACGCCGTGACACAGGCGAATGCCGATGCCGTCGAATCCTGCCTGCGCCGCTGCGGACACGAACTCCGGCAGGTCGACTTCCAGCATCGAGGCATGCGCCAGGATGAGCGATCGGTGGGACGGGATTGGCATGGCCTTACGAGGCTCCGGTGGGTCGCGATGCACGCGTCGCGTGTTGCAGGATCAAAGCGGCTTGCCGATCATCTTGGCCAGTTGACCGACCAGCCCTTGCCGGAACATCAGCACGCAGACCACGAAAATCATTCCTTCGATGACGGTGATCCAGGCGCCGAACGCGGACATGTAGTTCTCGATGCCGACGATCGCGAACGCGCCCACGACCGGCCCGAACACGCTGCCCAGCCCGCCCAGCAAGGTCATCAGGATCACCGACGCCGACGTGGAATTGGCGGCGTCGGAGAGCGATGCGATCTGAAAGACCACCGCCTTCATCGAACCGGCCAGGCCCGCGATCGTCGCCGAGAGCACGAAGGCGAGCAGCTTGTACTGGTCGACCCGGTAGCCGAGCGAGATCGCGCGGGGCTCGTTCTCGCGGATGGACTTCAGCACGTGCCCGAACGGCGATTGATAGATCCGGAAGACGAACAGGAACACCGCGAGGAAGACCGCCAGGACGAAGTAGTAGAGCGACAGGTTGTCGTTGAGGTCGATGAGGCCGAACAGGTGCCCGCGCGGAATCCGTTGCATGCCGTCGTGGCCATCGGTGAACGGGGCCTGCACGTAGAAGAAATAGACCATCTCGGAAAGCGCCAGCGTGATCATCGCGAAATAGATGCGCTGACGCCTGATCGAGAGCATGCCGGTCACGAAGCCGAGCAGCGCCGCGCAGGCGGTGCCTGCAACGATGGCGAGCTCCGGGGTCCAGCCCCAGGCCTTCGCGCAGTACCCGGTGACGTAGCCGGCGGTGCCGAGAAACATCGCCTGGCCGAAGGAGCCGAGCCCGACCAGGCCGATCAGAAGGTTGAACGACAAGGCGAACACCGCAAAGCAGAGCGCGTTCATCAGGAAGACGGAATACACCGCGAACGGCGCCACGACGAGGATTGCCGTCATGATCCAGAACGCGACGATGTAGTGGCGGCCCGAGACGTCGTCGAGCGACTGCATGTCGCCGCCTGCGTCGGCGGGCTGGACCGGGGCCGAAGGCGGCTTGCCGAAGAGCCCTGCCGGCTTCACCAGCAGCACGATCGCCATGATCACGAAGATCGCCAGGTTCGAGGCCTGCGGCATCAGGACCTTCACGATCGCCTCGAACACGCCGAGGCCGAAGCCGGTGATGATCGCGCCGAGGATCGAGCCCATGCCGCCGATGACGACGACGGCGAACACGACGACGAGCAGGTTGTCGCCCATCAGCGCGCTGACCGAATAGATCGGCGCCGCCATCACGCCGGCCAGCGCCGCGAGGCCGACGCCGATGCCGTAGGTCACCGTGACCAGGCGCGAGACATTGATCCCGAACGTGCCGACCAGATCCGGGTTCTCCGTCGCGGCGCGGAGATACGAACCGATCTTCGTGCGCTCGATGACCAGCCACGTGGCCAGGCACAGCACCAGCGAGGCGACGATCACCCAGACCCGGTAGATCGGCAGGACCATGAAGCCGAGATCGACCGCACCGCGAAGGAGCTCGGGGATGCGATAGGGCTTGGCGAACGCGCTGTATTCGACGAGCAGAAGCCCCTTGATGACGAGCGCCAGGCCGAAGGTCAGGAGCAGCCCGTAGAGATGATCGAGGCTGTAGCTGCGCCGGATGATCAGGCGCTCGAGCACGACTCCGAACAGGCCGACGATGACGGGGGCGATCAGCAGTGCCCACCAGTAGTCGATGCCCAGGTTGGTCAGCAGGAACCAGGCGACGAAGGCGCCCAGCATGTACTGGGCGCCATGGGCGAAGTTGATGACGTTCAGCAGCCCGAAGATGACCGCGAGCCCGAGGCTCAACATGGCATAGAAGGAGCCGGCAATCAGCCCCAGCAGGAGCTGGCCGAAGAACATCTCGGACGACATGCTTCAGGCTTTCGTCAGGCGCAAGGGCGAGCCGAGCGGCCCGCCCTTCCCTTGTTCGCTCATTTCTTGACGAGCGGACAGTTGCCTTCGCTCATCGGACGGAACGCCTGATCGGCAGGGACGGTCGCCAGCAGCTTGTAGTAGTCCCAGGGGTACTTCGACTCGGCGGGTGTCTTCACCTGGTACATGTACATGTTGTGCAGCACGCGGCCGTCGGCACGCACGGAGCCGTTGCCGAACAGCGGATCGTGCGTCGGCATCGCCTTCATCTGGGCGACTACCTTGGCGCCGTCGCGCGTCTTGGCCGCGGCCACCGCGCGGAGGTAATGCAGGGTCGCGGCATAGACGCCGGCGTGATGCAAGCCGGGATACGACGGCGCGCCGTTGGCGAGGAACCGCTTGGTCCAGGCGCGCGTTTCGTCGTTGAGGTCCCAGTAGAACGGTTCGGTCAGCAGCAGTCCCTTGGCGGTATCGAGGCCGATGCCGTTGACCTCCGCGATGCCCAGGTTGAGCGTGGCGATGGTCTGCTTGATGTTGAATTCGGCCGCCTGCTTGACGACCGTCACCACGTCGCCACCCGCCACCGCGAGGCCGACCACCTTGGCGCCCGAGTTCTTGGCCTGCACGAGCGAGGCCGAGAAATCGGGCGTGCCGATCGGATTGAGAACGGCACCGAGAACCTTGCCGCCCGCCTGGGTGATGATTGTCGTGGCCTGCTCTTGCAGGTCCTTGCCGAAAGCGTAGTCAGCGGTGATGAAGAACCAGGTGTCGTTGCCGGCCTTGGTGAGCGCCTTGCCCGCGACGTTGGCGTAGGAGTAGGAGTCGTATGTCCACTGGACCGTGTTGGGCGAGCAGAGATCGCCTGTCAGCCGGTTCGAGCCCGCGCCGCTGAGAAGCAGGGCCTTGTTCGCCTGACGCGTCACCTCCGACACGGCGAAAGCGATCGCCGAATTCGGAATGTCGAGAATCGCGTCGACGCCTTCGTTGTCGAACCACCTGCGCGCGACGGCGGAGCCGATGTCGGGCTTGCCGCCGAAGTCCGCCGAGACGACCTCGACCTTGAATCCGGCATTGGGATTTTCCTTGAGGAAGTCTTCGCCGGCCATCTTCGTGGCGATCACCAGCCCCTTGCCCGCGGCGGCTGAATAGACGGAAGAGAAATCGCTGAGCACGCCCAGCTTTATCGTGCCGGTCACGCCCTGGCCGTGGGCTGCTCCGCCAATCAGCAAGGCAAGCGGCAAGGCCGAGACGGCCAGGTTCCTGGCCAGCACAAGGGCGGTTCGGCGTGACGCGCGCGGCACGATGTCGACGATGGATCTCATGGGTTTTGTCTCCTGAAGCTGGTTTTGGTTGGTGAAGCCGGTCTGCGCCGGATCAAGCGGCGAACCGTCGCTCGGGAAATCCGCCGACGTGCACGTCAATGGCCAATAGAGATCCGGCAAACTTTTCCGCGGCCAGCGCATCGGCGCTCAGCGGCCGGGTCGCGCTGGTGACGAACAGCGTCTTCATGTCGTTGCCGCCGAACGCGCATGAGGTCGGGTGGCTGACCGGCAACTCGATCACGCGGTCGATCTCGCCTGCGGGCGTGTAGCGCACCAGCCGGCCACCGACGTATTCGGCGGTCCATACGCAACCGTCGGTGTCGACCACGGCGCCGTCGGGACGCCCCGGATGGCCGGTCGTGTCGCGAAAGACGCGCTGCTTGCTCACGCGACCGGAATCGAGGTCGAAGTCGAAGGCCCAGATCGTGAATCGCCGCGAATCGGCGAAATAGAAGATGCGACCGTCCGGGCTGAAACAGGCGGCGTTGGGGACGATGATGCTCTGGAGAATGCGGGTGCTGCTGCCGTTCGCCGCGATGCAATAGAGCGCGCCATCGGGCTCGCGCGCGACTTCGTTCATCGTGCCGACCCAATACCGGCCGAGCGGATCGCATTTGCCGTCGGCGAGACGGTTGTTCGGCTTGCCCGTCTCGGCAACGGTGGCAACCAGCTCGCGGCGACCGGATGCGGGGTCGAACACATACAGGCCGTCTTCCATCGCGAGCACGAAGCGCCCGGATTGGCAGAGCCCGAAGCTGCCGAGCATCTTTCCCGGAACCGGTACGACCTCGTGTCGCCCGGTCGAAGGGTCGAACGATTGCAGGCAGGGCCCGTAGATGTCCACCCACCAGAGCTTCAGCGTCCGGTCGCACCAGAGCGGCGACTCGCCGACCGAGTCGCGGCTGTTCACGCTGAGGTGGATATCAACGTCGGCCCGCTCTGCCCGAAGGCGATTTGCGCTACTCATCGACGACCGGGTTGTGCAGCAAACCGACCTTTTCGATCTCGACCTCGACGACGTCGCCATGCTTCATGAACAGTGGCGGCTTGCGCGCCCAGCCCGCCCCGCCCGGCGTACCGGTCACGATCACGTCGCCGGGCATCAGGTCGAAGATGTCGGAGCAGTAGCTGATGATTCGCGGGATCTTGAAGATCAGGTTGCGCGTGTTCGACGACTGCACGACCTTGCCGTTGAGGCGGGTCTCGATGTCGAGCGCTTCGGGGTCGTCGATCTCGTCCTTGGTCACCATCCACGGGCCGAACGGTCCGGTACCGACGAAGTTCTTGCCCGCCGCGATCTGCTTGGCGTGGAATTGCCATTCGCGAATGCTGGCGTCGTTGTAGCAGGCGTAACCCGCGATGTGCTTCATCGCGTCTTTCTCGGCGATGTGACGGCCGCGTTCGCCGATGATCACGGCCAGCTCGCCTTCCCAATCCAGCTGGTTCGAGACACGCGGCCGGATGATCGGCTCGTTGTGGCCGACCTGCGAGCGCCACACGCGCAGGAAGATCGGCGGAAAGTCGGCGAGCTCTCGCTGCAGTCCGGCCGCGACCACTTCTGCGTGGTGGTCCAGGTAGTTGCGCACGAGCAGAACGATCTTCTCGGGCCGCGGAATGACCGGCAGGAACCTGATCTCCGACATCGGGATGTCGGCCTTGATCGTGGCCACGAATTCGTCACGTCGCGCGAAGTCGGGGCTGGCGATGAATTCGGCGAGCGTCGGATATTTGCCACCCGACGCTACGGCCAGATCGGCCACGAAGTTGTCGACGGCGAGGCCCCAGCTGTCCCGGCCGCGATGGGAGAACGACAGCAGTTTCATGCCCGCAGCCTCTTGTTCTTCATGGGGAGCAGTCGATCAATTCCACGGCCCGAGATAGACCTCGCCGGCGTAGCTGTCGCTTCGCGGCGCCAATGTCTGCGGCCAGTTCTCGTTGTCGACGCCGGGCCGCTCGGCCGCCGGTCGCGGCCGCCCGTCCCAACCCACTTGCTCCATCGCGTAGTGCAGCTGCATGGCGTGGCCGTCCGGGTCGATCGCGAAGGCGCAATAGTCGATGCCGGGGAACAGCTCCGCAGGCAGAAGGCGGATCTCGACGCCTTCGGCCTTCAGGAACGAGACCGCGTCGCGAAGCTGCTGATAGCTGCCGAGCTGCAGCCCGAACGAGAACACCGTCGTGTGCGGACTCAGCCCGAGCTCTGCACGCAGCGCGAGCGGATAGAGGGCCAGCGAGTGATGCTCGGTGCTGGCGCGCAGGAAAACGCAGCGATGCCCGTGCCAGGTGACGGTCTCGGTGACCTCGAGGCCCAGCTCGTCGCGATAGAAGCCGACGCACTTGTCCATGTCGCTGACGAAGATCCGGACCGGACCGATCTTTACGATCTTGAACGGACGACCGAGCAGCACGCCGCCGACGTCGTATTTCTCTTCGCAGGGTTCCGCCTGTTGCCAGCCGGATCCGGCATCGACCCCGGCGGCGACCGCTTTCCCGACTTCCGCGAATTCCGAGACGTGCGGCAGTTTCGGCGGCTCGCGATAGCGGATCTGATGCATCGCCGCCGGCTTGCTGCGGCCGTCCCAGCCGATCTGCTCGATGCCGAAGAAGAGCTCGTTGACATGCCCTTCGGGATCGAACGGGTAGACGTTCCAGTTCGATCCCGGCGTGTCGCGCCCCGAGCGATGGATGCGGTGCCCGCGCGCCGCCAGCCAGCGATGGCCGTCGACGACCTCGCGCAGGCTGCCGACCTGCCACGTGATCTGGTTGCTGGTCACCTCGGCAAAGTCCTTCGGATAGCCGTAAGCCGCCGTCAGCACGCGGCGCGGAAACAGCACCATCGAATGGTGCTCGGTGCCGTGGCGAATGAAATAGCCGATGCGTGGGCCGAGTTGCGCCATTTCCGGCTCGGGCAGCCGACCGGTGAAATCGAGCTCATCGGAAACGCGAAAACCGAGCAGGTTCTCGTAGAACTGCAGCGATCGCGCCGGGTCCTGCACATTGACGCCGAAGTGGCCCAGCCGCCGCACCTTGAACGGCCGCGGCAACGCCATCCCTTCGACGACGAACTGCGCCTCGGTCGCGGCGTGTGCGATGCCCATGGTCGTGGCGCCCCTCAGGCCTTCAGCTGGTCGAGCAGCGCACGGGTCGAATCGAAGGCGAGCTTGGCGCGCGCCTTCACGCTCAGCTTCTTGTCGAGTCCGACGACCGGCGTCTCGACGCTGATCGGAAGGTCTTCCGGCATGTTGCGCAGATAGTCGGCCAGCGGCAGCGCGCCATCGCCGGGATGCAGGCGGTCCCAGATCGCCTCATGGCGCAGGGCCTCCTTGCCCTCGGGCCGTTGTGCGTGCGCATCGCAGATCTGGCAGAAGAACAGATGAGCCGGATCGAGGCTCTTGAGCTCGGCCATCGAGCCACCGCCGCGAATGACGTGCAGCGGGTCGACGACGATCCCGGCGTTGCTCTTTCCGGTGGCCTTGACGATGCGCTCGGCCTGCAGGGCCCGGCTCACGCCCAGCCAGGACATGAACTCGATGACGACGCGCACGCCGCGGTCTCGCGCCAGCTCGCACACCGCCGCCATGTTGTCGGTGAGACGGTTCTCGTCGTCGTCGTCGCCGAGCACGATGATGAAACGCCCACCCAGCCTGGCGCCGGTGTCGAGCGTTGCTTCATGATCGGAAGGCTTCAGGTCGGCGCGAATCCTGATCATCTCGAAGTCGTGCAGCACGACGCCGGTGTCGGCGATCGCGCACAGGGTCTCGCGGATCGCCGACGGATTGCCGATCAGTCGCGAAGGGCCGCCCATCGGACCGTCGGCATCGATGCGCAGGCTGGTGCCGAAGAATCCGGCCGCGGCCGCCGCCTCGACGATC
The DNA here is from genome assembly GCA_039933535.1 of Caldimonas sp. Classification (GTDB taxonomy): domain Bacteria; phylum Pseudomonadota; class Gammaproteobacteria; order Burkholderiales; family Burkholderiaceae_C; genus Schlegelella_A. The sequence continues at coordinate 13,394 of JBDTNU010000058.1, forward strand.
TGTGCGGGTGCAGCCTCGCTGATGGTCAGGTAGCCGAGAGACAAGGGATTGTTGAACATGGTCCGGTGGGGTCCTAGGCGGATTCGAGCAGCGTCGGCGCGGCGCCACGCGACTCTGCCGACGCTGTCCTGCGCGGCTTGGCGCGAAATTGGGGCGAGTACTTGAGCACGTTCTCGACCGTGCCGTCGATGTGCTTGACGATCAGGTCGCCGGCCAGGTCGGCATTGCGCGCGAGGCACGCGTCCTTGATGTCCTCGTGCTCCTTGTGCTTGTCCTGCAGGCGCGGGCGATGCCGTATCGACAGGATGCGGTATCGCTCCGCCTGGTCGAACAGGACGGCCCGCAATTGCAGGACGCGCTGCGAAGGGCAGGCCGAAACCAGCGCGGAATGAAAGTCGCGATGCCGCTGGATCCAGTCGCCGTGGCGCCGCAGGCGTTCTTCGGGCGGCAGGCGCGAAACCGTCGACAGGCGATGAAACGTCGTGAGGACCCGCGTCTCCCATCGTTCGTCGCCATGGCGAACGGACTCGACGATCGCGCGACGCTCGAACTCCACGCGCAGGGTCTTGATGTCGAGCAGGTCTTCGATCGAGACGGCGGCGACGCTGAAGCCGCGCCCCGCATCGAGCGTCACGAGCCCTTCGGGTATCAGCCTCGAGAGCGCTTCCCGCAAGGTGCCCATGCCGACGCCGTATTCGTCGCGAAGGTCGGCAAAGCGCAGCTTCGTGCCGGGCGCGAACTTGCCGTCGACGATGTCGCCGCGCAGGCGGGCGAGAACGTCAAGCGTGACCGTTGATTCCGTGCCGTCGTTCGTTGCCCGTGTCCGCATCGCCGCCTTCAGGGCCAACGGCCCGCTTGAAAGAGAACCGTCCGCATGTTTACGATAGTGTGATCATTTTCGAAAATCATGTCTACTACCGAAAATCCTAGTGGCAGACGATCGCGGCTCGCGTGAGCCTGTCTTCAAGTTGGGAGAGCCCATGACATTGCGAGGAAAGACAGCCCTGGTGACCGGCGGCAGCCGCGGCATCGGCCGAGCCATCGGCGAGCGCCTGGCGCGAGACGGCGCCCTGGTGGCACTGCACTATGGAAGCGACGAGAAATCGGCGGCCGAGGCCGTCGCGTCGATCGAGCGGGCTGGCGGCGCGGCATTCGCCGTGCGGGCCGACCTCGCCTCGCTGCCCGAGATCGAGAGGATGTTCGCGACGCTCGATGGCGAGCTGACCCGCCGCACCGGCGCGGCACGGTTC
>JBDTNU010000059.1:0-14324 GCA_039933535.1 Caldimonas sp.
CTCGGGCCGGTGCGCGAATCTATCGAGCGCATGGACACTTCGTACGTGATGGGCGACGACCCCGAGCGCATGGACGCGGGCGCGGTGATCGTCGCCAAGCCGGTCCGGCGGGCGATCGCGCAAAGGGACGCGTCGAATGCCGGCTACCTCTATCTGGTGCTGCACACGCAGCAGCTGCCCGAAGGTCGCTGGGAAGTGCTGCGCAGCAGCTTCGCGCGGCCGGTGATGGGCCTCGTGATCGCCGTCGTCGCCTTCACGACCTTGCTCGCGCTGCTCATCATCTCGGCGGTGACCAAGCCACTGCGAACCCTGACGCAAGCGGTGGCGACGCTCTCGCAGCGCGGCCTTGCCGAAGGCCTGACAGTGGCCCCGACCAGTCCATTGCCGGCGCCAGCCAGGGACGAGTTCGGCCAGCTCACGAGCGCCTTCGAGATGCTGCTCGACGTCTGCCGCCGGCAGTGGAACGCCCTGCGCCGCACTGATCACTTCCGGCGCGAAGGCGTGAGCAATCTCTCGCATGACCTGCGTTCGCCGCTCACCGCGACCGTCGCCTGCCTCGAGACGCTCGATGGCCGCTGGGGCGACCGCGTCGAGCGCGCCGACGACCGTCGCCTGGTCGAGATCGCCCTGCGCAACACCCGCAACGCGGCGCGCATGGTGCAGTCGCTGGGCGACCTGGCCAAGCTCGATGAGCCCGAGTTCGGATTGCGCAGCGAAGCGGTCGACGCGGGCGAGCTGCTCGACGACATCGCACTGCGCTTCGCCGAGCGCGCCGCGAGCCAGGGTGTGTCGCTGGTGTCGGCGCACGAGGCGCAAGAAGGCGATGTGCCTCCGCACGCGCGGCTCGATGTCGAGCTGTTCGAGCGGGCGATCGCCAACCTCGTCGACAACGCGCTCAAGTTCTGTCCGCGCGGCAGCACCGTTACCTTGTCGGCGCGGCGCCGCGACGACCGCGTCGAAGTCACGGTCGAAGACGACGGGCCGGGCATTCCCGCCGCCGACCTGCCACAGCTTTTCGATCGCTTCTATCAGAGCCGGCAGACCGTGGCCCCGGCCACCGGCGATGGCGGTCGCGGGCTCGGCCTGGCGATCGTCAAACGCATTGCCGAGTTGCACGGCGGCGACGCGTCGGTCGAGAGCACGCCTGGCCGCGGCACGTGCGTGACGACCCACTGGCCTGCCGCGACCTGAGGCTTCCTGGCGAGTCGCAACCGCACCGGGAAAGCCCCAGTGCTTCGCTTCGGGGCGCGGTCTAAAGTGCCCGAACTCGTGCAGGCACCAAGCCGGTGCCCAGCGCGGAGGTCAGCGAGGAGACATCGTCGTGCCCGGGCATCGAACCCGGGCGGCGTCCACTAGGCCCACCGGCCGAGGCAGAAATAGACAGGGGGCACCGGGAAACCGGTGCCCCCTTGTTTTTTCGATGCTGCCGATCACAACGCGCGCGGTCAATCCGGGAATTTGTGCCGGCCCCGGCACCCGTTTCGACAGCACGCGCGGCTGCACCGTCTCGTACCATGCGGGTCGGCGCCGCTCGCGAGACCCAGGACATGACCCAGACCTCACGTCGCCTTCTCGACGTCGATATTCCGGCACAACCCGACGTGCTGGTCCGCCTGTCGCTCCTGCTCGCCGAAGACAACGTCGACTTCAATGCAGCGAGCCTGCTCATCTGCTCCGACATGGCGCTAGCCGCGGCCGTGCTCAAGGCGGTCAATTCGGCCATGTACGGCCTGCGCGGCCGGGTCCAGAGCGTGCAGCAGGCGATCACCTACCTCGGCACGCGCGAAGTGGCCTCGGTCACCTTCGAAATGGGCCTGCGTGCCGTCTTTCCGGACGCTCCCGAGCTCGAGCCGGTCTGGGAGCGGGCGCGCGTCCGCGGCCTGCTCATGGGCAGGATCGGCGCCGAGATCGGCGTCGATGCCTGGGCCGCGCACTCGGCCGGTCTGTTCGAGGAATGCGGCAAGGCGGTCATGTTCCGCCATGCCACCGAGCGCTACAAGCCGATGCTGCTCGAGGCCAAGAACGACGAAGAGCTGCTCCTGCTCGAGCACGCGAACATCGGCGTCAGCCACGACACGCTGGGCGCCGCGCTGTGTGAAAGCTGGGGTCTGGCGCCACCGGCGGTCGACAGCGTGCGCTATCACGTCATCGTCAACAGCACGCTCGAGTTGCCGATGCATGTGCAGCGGCGCTCGATCTGCGCCCTCTCGGCCATGGCGCACGCCCTGATGACCGATCCCGAGACGCTCGACGACGTGGCGCGCAAGGTCGCGCCGCAAGCCGACCTCGACCCCTTGCTTGCCGCACGTGGCGCGCGCAAGGTGCAAGAGCAGATCGAGATGGCGGTCGAGCGCGCCAAGACCGACTAGCAATCCCCACACTGGGGGTCCGGCTCCCGGTAGTCTCTCTCTTGGCGCACGCAGCGTGCTGCACTAGCGTGCGATAGCGCACGCGGGAGTCGGGCGCGAGAAGGATTCGCCATGACGAAGCTCGCCGCCACGGAGTCGGTCGCCCCGGAGAAGCTTGCGCTGCAGCGCCTCTACCGGTGGGAGCGCGAGGCTCCCGGCAGAGTGGTGTTGACGCAGCCGCAAGGCGGCGGCGCTCTGCGCGACTTCACGTGGGGCGAGGCGACCGGCGAGGTGCGGCGTATGGCCGCGCACCTGCGCTCGCTCGGCTATCCGCCGGGCAGCCGGATCGCGCTGCTGTCGAAGAACTGCGCGCACTGGCTGCTTGCCGACTTCGCGATCTGGATGGCCGGGCACGTCTCGGTGCCTCTCTACCCGACGCTCGCCGCGACGACGATCCGGCACATCCTCGAGCATTCGGAAGCCAAGCTCCTGTTCGTCGGCAAGCTCGACGGCTGGGACGCGATGCGCCCCGGTGTCGCCGCGTCGCTGCCTTGCATCGGCCTGCCGCTCGCGCCACCGAACGACTATCCGAAATGGGATGCGATCGTCGCCGCAACGCCGCCGCTCGAAGGCAGCCCGGTGCGCGATGGCAACGAGCTCTCGACGATCATGTACACGTCGGGGACGACCGGCGTGCCGAAAGGCGTGATGCACACCTTCGCCAGCTTCGCCTGGGCGCTCGGCACCGGTCTTCTGCGCGTCCCCCTTGGCAGCCATTCCCGGATGCTCAGCTACCTGCCGCTGGCCCACGTGGCCGAGCGGGCACTGATCGAGCACGCATTGCTCGCGACCAGCATGCACGTGTTCTTTGCCGAAAGCCTCGACACCTTCACAGCCGACATGCAGCGCGCGCGCCCGACCGTCTTCTTCTCGGTGCCGCGCCTGTGGGTCAAGTTCCAGCAGGCGGTCGACGCGAAGATGTCGCCGGCGAAGCTGCGCCGGCTGCTGAAGATCCCGATCGTCCGCCGGATCGTTTCGAAGAAGGTGCTCGGCGCGCTCGGCCTCGACGCCTGCACCTATGCCGCCGGCGGCGCGGCGCCGATGCCGCCCGCGCTGCTGCGCTGGTACGAGCGGCTCGGCCTGCCGATCAGCGAGGTCTACGGCATGACCGAGAACTGCGGCGTCTCGCACGCCACGCTGCCCGGCGTGTCGCGACACGGCACGGTCGGCCTGGCCTACGAAGGCGTCGAAAGCCGCATCGATGCGGTCACGGGCGAGATCCAGATGCGCAGCCCGGGGCTGATGCTTGGCTACTACAAGGAGCCGGCGTTGACGCGCGAGGCGATCGGCGCCGACGGCTGGCTGCACACCGGCGACAAGGGCGCGCTCGACGGCGAAGGCAACCTGCGCATCACCGGCCGCGTCAAGGACCTGTTCAAGACGAGCAAGGGCAAGTACGTGGCGCCGGCGCCGATCGAGGATCGGCTGGTCATGAACGGCGCGCTCGAGGCCTGCGTCGTCACCGGTGCCAACCTGGGCCAGCCGCTCGGCATCGTCATGCTCAATGCCGACGCGGCCAGGCGATCGGCCACGCCCGAAGGTCGCGCGGCTCTCGAGGCATCGCTGGCCCAGCACCTGACGGCGATCAACGGCACGCTCGACCCGCATGAGCAACTCGACTGCCTGGTCGTGGTTGCCGAGCCGTGGTCGGTCGAGAACGGCTTCATCACGCCGACCTTCAAGGTCAAGCGCAACCGGATCGAGGAAGCGTACGCCGCGCAGTTCGAGCGCTGGACCGCGGCGCGACGCCCGGTCGTCTGGGCCTGAGCCGGCCGCCCGTTCCTGCGCGCCACAGAGGGCGCCTTCGCTGCTTGTTGTCGGGCTGATCGGACGGCGATTGTTTCGAGACGGTTTCGAGACTTCGCAGGACGTTGCGCCGTCGTCCCATCTTGCCAATTTCGCAAGAACTGCAACGTCGTCGGGCATGCTGGTTCGTAGTCTGCCGGCTCGGCCCGCAAGCCGAAGCCACGCAACTCTTCCAGGAACGAAACATGTTCACGACTGGCTCGGTCGTCGCCGACGCATCGCATCCACGCCTCGACAAGCGCCTTCTTCTCGCCGCCACGATCGCGGCGGCACTTCCGATCACCGCCTGGCCGCAGGATGCGCAGCAATTGCAGCGAGTCGAGGTGACCGGCTCGCGCATCAAGCGAATCGACACCGAGACGTCGTCGCCAGTGCAGGTGATCACGCGCGAGCAGATCGACCGCTCGGGCGCGCAGTCGGTGACCGAGCTCCTGACGCGCGCGCCCGCCGCCAACGTCGGCTCGTTCGACGAGAACGCGATCTCGAGCTTCACGCCCGGCGCCGGCAGCGCTTCCCTGCGCGGCCTTGGCCCGCAGGCGACGCTGGTGCTCATCAACGGCCGGCGCGTCTCGCCCTTCGGCTTCGCCGCCGGTGGGCAGACGACCTTCGTGGACGTCAACCAGATTCCGATCGATGCGGTCGAGCGGATCGAGGTGCTGCTCGACGGCGCCTCCGCCATCTACGGCTCCGACGCCATCGGCGGCGTCATCAACGTCATCCTGCGCCGCAGCTTCAATGGCCTGCAGGCAGCGGGTTCGTTCGGACGCTCGACCTACGGCGACGGCAACTCGCGCAACGGTTCGCTCACCTACGGCCGCGGCGATCAGGCGACCGACGGCTACAACTTCTTCCTCAACTACTCGCACATCGACCAGGACGCGGTGAAGGAGAGCCGGCGTCCGCTCACGGCGACGACCGACTTTCGTCGCTTCGGGCTGACCGACCAGCGTTCGAGCTACGCCTACCCGGGCAACCTCTTCGTCGCGACGCCACCTGCCGGTGGCGCCTTCCTCGGCTCCCTGCCGGGCTGCCCGCCGCTCGTCGACGCGACCTCGGCGAACAACGGCCGCTGCGTCTACGACCCGGTCAGGTTCATCGACCTGATCTCCGGGTCGCAGCGCGACGCGCTGACCTTCGCTGGCACGCTCACCCTCGGCAACGGCTACGAGCTGTTCTCGGACGGCACGATCGGCCGCACCCGCTTCAAACAGCAGACCTCTTCGTACAGCAGCGGCACCTACTTCAACACCGGCACTCTGGCGACGACCTACATCGACCTGCCGGTCGGCCACCCGCAGAACCCGTCGACGACGACGGACACGGCCCTGCGCTATCGGTTCTCGGACGTGCCGTTCGTCAAGGACGCGATCAGCGATACGCAGCGCGGCGTGCTCGGTATCCGCAATCCCGACCTGGCCGGCTGGGACGTCGAGTCCGGCCTGCTCTACTCGCGCTCGAAGACCACGGTCGTCACCACCGGCATCATCAACGACAGCGTCCTCGTCAACGAGCTGCTCGATGCGAACGGCCAGGCGATCCCGACCTTCATCTTCGGCAACCCGTCGGCGAACGATCCAGGCCTCTTGAGCCGGCTCTACCCGACGCTTCGCGACGTCGGCACGACGAGCACGGTGTCGATCGACCTGCGTGGCACGCGCGACATCTACAAGCTGCCTGCGGGCATGGTCGGCCTCGCCGTCGGCGCCGAGCTGCGGCACGAGAAGTACACCAGCACGCCGGATCCGATCACCGCCTCCGGCGTCCTGAGCGTGATCGGCGGTTCGTCTTCCGACGGCAGCCGTACCGTCGGCGCCGGCTACGCCGAGTTCTCGATTCCCGTCTTCAAGGGCTTCGAAGTCTCGCTCGCCGGCCGCGTCGACCATTACAGCGACGTCGGCACGACCGTCAATCCGAAGCTCGGTTTCAAGTGGAAGGTGCTGCCGCAGCTGGCATTGCGCGGCACCTATGCGACCGGCTTTCGCGCCCCGGCGATCACCGAGCTGACGACCGCGCCTTCGCTCGGCTTCTTCAGCAACGTGCGCGACCCGACGCTGTGCGCGACGCCCGATCCCACCAACGTGAACTGCGCCGTCTCGTTCCCGGCGACCTTCAACTCGAACCCGAACCTGCAACCGGAGAAGTCGAAGAGCCTCACCGCCGGCTTGATCTTCGAGCCGTTCGACAACCTGTCGATGGCGTTCGACCTCTACCGCATCAAGCGCCGCAACGAGATCACGTCGCTGTCGCCCGACTTCGTGCTGGCGAACGAAAGCCAGTACCCCGGCGTCGTCGTGCGCAACCCCGACGGCACGATCAACTCGATGAACCTCGAGTACTCCAACCTGGGCTCGACCAAGGTGTGGGGTTACGACGTCGAAGTGAAGGCGTCGCAGAACCTCGGCGAGTTCGGCAAGCTCGGCGTGATCGGCACCTACGACCACCTGCCGCACTTCGACATCGTCAACGTGCCCGGCGCGCCGTCGGTCGACTACGCCGGCACCTACCAGCAGCCGAAGGACCGCTTCAAGCTCGGCTTCAGCCTCGATCGAGGGCCGTGGTCGTCGAGCCTGACCTTCAACTACACCGGCCAGTACGCGCTCGCCTTCGGCCCGGGACCGGGCGGGTGCATCTACGAGGGCGGGCCGAACCCCGAGCTGTGCACGATCAAGTCGTTCCTGACGGCCGACCTCTTCGTCGGCTACAAGCCGATCAAGAACCTGGAGCTCAGCCTCACGATCAGGAACCTGGACAACCGACAGCCGCCGGTCGACGCCAACCTGTCACCGTACCTGTCGCTCGGCGACTCCACCTTTCATGACCTGATGGGTCGCTATTTCGTGCTCGGCGCCAAGTACACGTTCTGGTGAGGCCGAGGGCGAGCGGGCAGGTGCGTCGTGGCGCCGATCGCACGCCGATTGTTTCGATCCGGTTTCGGAACTGTCGGCGGCGTTGCGCGCCTGCGGCACCTTGCCAAATTCGCAAGAACTGCAACGTCGCCGGGCACGCTGCTTCGTAGTCTGCCGGCTCGGCTCACGAAGCCGCAGCCACGCAACTTTTTCAGGAACGAAACATGTCCAAGACTGGCCAGGCCGCCGCCGCCATGAAACGCAACCGTCCCGGCCGTCGCCGGCTGATCGCGGCCGCGGTCGCCGCGACCTTTCCGCTGGCCGCGTGGTCGCAGGCGCAATCGCAGCAACTCGAGCGGGTCGAAATCACCGGCTCGGCGATCAAGCGAATCGATGGCGAGAGTTCGGTGCCGGTCACCGTGCTCAAGGTCGACGACATCCGGAAGGAAGGCGTCACCACGGTGCAACAGTTGCTCGAGCGCGTCTCGGCGGCGCAGACCTCGGTGGCGACGAGCCAGTCGGTCGGCTCGGCTACCGGCGGCGCGGCCTTTGCCAACCTGCGCGCCCTCGGCCAGAACAAGACCCTCGTGCTCCTCAACGGCCGTCGCATCGCCAACAACGCCATCGATGGCAGCGCGCCCGACCTGAACATGATCCCCTTCGCCGCGCTCGACCGCGTCGAAGTGCTGCGCGACGGCGCATCGGCGCTGTACGGCAGCGATGCCGTCGGCGGCGTGATCAACTTCATCACCAAGCGCGACTTCACCGGCGTCATCATCTCCGGCGGCTTCGACATACCGCAGCATCACGCGGGCCGGGCCTACAGCTCGAACATCACGTTCGGCACCGGCGATTTCGACAAGGATCGCTTCAACTTCTTCGGCGTCGTCGACTACCAGAAACAGGATCGCATCCGCGCTTACGACCGGCTCCAGTACGACGCGACCGGCAAGACCTCGCCCTCGACCTTCCCGGGCCAGTACAACCAGGGCGGCAACGTCGAGAACCCGCTGTTCCCGGATTGCGCGTCGCCGAACGGCAAGGCGAACCCGTCTAACCAGCCCGGCGACAAGACCTGCGGCTACCTGTTCGCGCGCCAGGTCGACCTCGTGCCGAACACAGACCGGATGTCGGCGCTGCTGCACGGCACGGTGAAGATCAGCGACACGATGACGGGCAACCTCGAGTACTTCGTCACCAAGAGCACGAACGACACGTTGGTGGCCGGCGTGCCGTACGGCGCGCTGACGATCAATCCGGGCACCAAGTACTACCCGGGCAACGGCATCACGCCGCTGCCGACCGCCTTCGTGCTCGATCCGACGCAGCCGGTCAAGCTTCGCTGGCGTGACCAGGCGAGCGGCGGTCGTGCAGAACAGACCGAGAACACACAGCAGCGCTTCGTCGCCTCGCTCGACGGCAACGCTGTCGGATGGGACTACAAGGTCGGCGGTGCGATCAACTCGAACATCATCAAGGACAAGCTTATCGGCGGCTACACCGACGGGACGCTGATCACGCCGGCGGTCGCCAACGGCATCATCAACCCGTTCAGCCTCACTCAGGACGCCGTGGGCCAGGCCGCCATCGTTGCCGCGGCCGCAAACGGAACGTTGTTCACCGGTCGCGGCCAGGTCTATTCGGTCGACGCGCAGGCGAGCCGCGAGATCGGCGACTGGACTGGCGCGGGTCGCCCGGCCGCTATCGCCGTGGGCGCCGAGTTCCGCCACGAGAACCTGCGCTTCGTCGGCAATCCGCCGTTCGATACGCTGGTGATCGCCAGCACGGGCTTCGACCCGGCCACCGACAGCCACGGCCAGCGCAACGTCTCGGCCGTCTATACCGAGCTGAACGTGCCGATCATCAAGCAGCTCGACGTCACCGCGTCGCTGCGCTACGACCGATACAGCGACGCCGGCAGCACGACCAACCCGAAGGTCGGCTTCCGCTACCAGCCTCTGCAGCAGGTGCTGGTGCGCGGTTCGTACTCGACCGGCTTCCGTGCGCCGTCGCTGTTCGACCTGAACGCACCGAACACCTTCACCAACACCGCCAACAACCACGACGACCCGGTCCGCTGCCCGGGCGGCAATGCCATTCCCGGCGTGTCGGCCGCGGACAACTGCGACGTCCAGTTCGAGTCGCTCGCCGGCGGCAACAAGACCTTGAAGCCGGAGAAGTCGAAGAACCTCACCTTCGGCCTGGTGTTCGAACCGATGACCGACCTCAGCCTCGGCGTCGACTTCTGGTGGATCAAGCTGCGCCAGCAGATCGGCGCGCTGACCGACGACACCATCTTCGGCGATCCGGTCAAGTTCGCCGACCTCTACAAGCGCGCACCGGACGGTTCGTTGTCGAGCGACGGCTCGCTCTGCCCGCAATACCCACCGGCACCGACCGACAACTGCGGCTACATCCTCGACACCCAGGACAACCTGGGCGAGATCCGTACCAGCGGCATCGACCTGACCGGCGCCTACCGTCTGCGTACCGCCGCCGCCGGCAACTTCAACTTCACTTTCAACAGCACCTACATCTACAAGTACGACTACCAGAACCAGGTGGGCGGCGCCTTCATCAACAACATCGGCAGCTATCAGGGCAACGCGGTCGTCTCAGGCGGCACGCCGATCTTCCGCTGGCAGACCGGGGCCACGGCCAACTGGACCCTCGGCCCCTGGGGCGTGGGCGTCGTCGGCCACTACAAGAGCGGCTACATCGACCAGACGCCACCTAATCACGTCTCGAGTTACACGACCTTCGACCTGTACGGGACCTGGCAGCCGACCAAGGCGCTGGCGCTCACCGTCGGCGCAAGGAACGTGTTCGACCGGAACGCGCCGGCTTCCAACCAGGCCGCCACTTTCCAGGTCGGCTACGACCCGCGCTTCGCGGACCCGACCGGTCGCGCTTACTACGCGCGCGGCAGCTATTCGTTCTGAGGATCGCGCGCCATGGACGACTGCGGGGCGACGCCGCGCGCCCCGCATTTCGCGCCGTCATTGGCTGTAGCTGCATCTATACTCGATTCATGGATATCGTCGACCAGCTTGCGCCGCGCGGCTTCGATTGCGTCTGCGGGAACTTCCGCATGGCGGCGCGCGCTGTCACGAGCGTCTTCGACCGGCATCTTCGCGACGCTGGTGTGTCGGCGAGCCAGATGGCCGTGCTCTGGGCCGTGGCCTACGCGTGCGGCCTGTCGGTCAAGGAGCTCGCCGGCCGCATTGCCATGGACGAGACCACGATGATCCGCAACCTGCGCGGCCTGGAGCGGCAGGGCTGGGTTTCGCTGGCGGTCGGCGTCGACCGGCGGCGCCGCTTGCCGGCGCTCACGGAGAAAGGCCGCGCCGTGTTCGCAGAGGCGTTGCCGCTCTGGAAGAAGGCGCAGCAGGAAGTCAGCGCGTTGCTCGACGACAAGCTGGGCGAGACGAACCGCAAGCTGCTCCGGCTCACCCGCGCCATCGCCTGACCGCAAAAATTTGCCCAAAACGATGTATATGCATCCACTATCCGCCCTGCTCGCGACGCGTGATGCGGGTGCGGAGCCGCCGGCCCTGGTCTTTCGAACCGTTCTGGACGGCGCTGCGAACCTGGCCTGGCGCAATCGCAGGGTTCGAGTCGACGAGGACGCCTGGCTCGTGCTCGACGGGCGCGAGGCCTGCTCGGTGCAGATCGACCCGGAGGTTCGCGCCCGCGTGCTTCTGGTCGCTGTCTCTCGCGCTGAACGGGAAGCCGCCTTCGCGTGCGCGTCCGACGCGCTCGCCGGCACCTCGGACCGCCCAGCGCCGTACGAGGCCGTCGCCACCGACGAGCTCGGCGCACCGGCGCGCTTCGGATTCGCCGATAACCTGCGTCATCGTGACGGTCCGACCGGTCGTCGCCTGCTCGCGATCGCACGCAGCCGCGCCGCCGGCCGGCCGACGGCGGCTGAGCGCAACGACCGCATCGCACTGGTGCAGGAGGCAATCGGCGAGGAGCTCGCGCTGCGCCGAAAGGCGGCGCGGATCGTCTGCGTCAAGCCGGCGACGCGCGAGCAGCTGCTGCGCCGCATCCTGCTAGCCACCGACTTCATCGCAAGCCGCCACGACGAGCCGCTTTCGCTCGACGAGATGGCGCGTGCGGCGAGTCTGTCGCGCTTTCATTTCGTGCGCCTGTTCAGCCTCGTCCATGGCGAGACGCCGCACGCCTTCCTGCTGAAGAAGCGCACCGCCGTCGCGCGCCGCCACCTGGCCGTCGGCAGCGCGTGCAGCGAGGCGGCGACGCGGGCCGGCTTCGGCAGCCGCTCGGCCCTGTTCCGCAACCTGCGCAAGATCGAACTGCCCACCACCGACCACGAACCGTGCTCCCTCTCTGCCTGATCATCGCCGCCGACTCCGGCGTCGCCGCGGGGTTCAATCGCGAGTTCGAGCTGCTCGGCTTCAAGCCCTACGCGGTCGAGACTTTCGCTTCGGCGTTCGGCCTGATCCGGCAGTGGCAGTTCGACGCCCTCATCGTTCACGGCGACGGCGATCCGGATGCACTGCTGCACGCCCTGCCCGAACTGCGCGAACGGTCGAACGCGCCGATCGTGCTGGTCTGGAGCGACGTGAGCGAGCGGCGCCAGATCGAGGCGCTGCAGGTCGGCGCGACCGAGGTCATCGTGAAGCCGGCGTCGCCGCGCCTGATCGCAGCCAAGCTGCATCGTCTCATCGAGATCGCGAAGGAGCGGCCGGCGCCAGGCGGCGAGGAGCCGCGCGCAACGGTGCGACTCGGGCCGCTGCGGCTCGATCCGCGTCGTGCCTCCGCCAGCGTCGCCGACATGCCGCTCGCGCTCACGACCGGCGAGTTCGAGCTCCTGTTGCTGCTGGCGTCGCGCCCCGGCGAATTCGTCCATCGCGACACGATCGCGCGCACGCTCGGCACCCCGGCGGGAGCGGGCGACGGCCGTCGCAGCGCCGACATGCACATCTGCCGGATCCGCAAGAAGCTGCGCGAAGCAGGCGCCAATTCGCTGCGCGTCGAGACGGTCTACGGCCGCGGCTATTGCCTGCGCATCGAGGAAGAAGTCGCCGAAGAGCTGTTTGCGGCGCGCCATCCCCAGTGGTGTGCTTAAGGGTATTCACGCGGTAATTCACTCGGCAGGCAGGCGCCCACAATAGGGCGACATGAGCGATCCCGTCGTCCTGCCGCTGTGGTTCACGGTGGTCGTTCTGGTGCTGGCCACCTGGGCCGCCTACGACAAGCTGCTGATGCCGGCGCTGCGCCGATTCGTCCGCGGTCGCGTCAACGTCGTCCTCGAAGAGGTCTCGTCGCGCCTGCGCATCAGCGTGCGCCCGTTCCAGCGCACGCGCCGCCAAGTGCTGATTCACCGCCTGCTCGGTGACCCCAAGGTGATGGCGGCGGCCGAGAGCTTTGCCGCCGAGAAAAAGCTGCCGCTCCCGGTCGTGCTCAACACCATCGAGCACTATGCGCGCGAGATCGTGCCGGCCTTCAACGCCTACATGTACTTCCGGATCAGCCACTGGATCGCGCGCAAGCTCTCGCGCGGGCTCTACCGGGTTCGCCTCGGCTATGCCGACACCTCCGCGCTCGCCTGCGTGCCCGAGAACGCGACGGTCGTGTTCGTCATGAACCATCGCTCGAACATGGACTACATCCTGGCCGGCCACATCGCGGCCGATCAGGCGGCGCTGTCGTACGCCGTCGGCGAATGGGCTCGCACCTGGCCGCTCTCGGCGCTGATCCGCTCGATGGGCGCGTACTTCGTGCGCCGCAACTCGAAGGACGATCTGTATCGGCGCGTCCTCGAGTGCTACATCGCCATGGCAACGCAGGCCGGCGTGCCGCAGGCCGTGTTTCCCGAGGGGCGGCTGACGCGCGACGGCCTGATGGGCGCGCCGCGTCTCGGCGTGATCGACTACATGCTGCGCGGCTTTCACCTCGACGGCGAGCGCGACCTGGTGTTCGTGCCGCTCGGCCTGAACTACGACCGGGTCCTCGAAGACCGCACGCAGTTGCTCGAGGTCGATCCGAACGCGCGCAAGCCCAACCGGTTCTGGACGGTCTGGAACACGCTCGGCTTCATCGCCAACAACCTGCGCCTGATGGGCAAGAGCGGCTGGCGCCGCTTCGGCTACGCCTGCGTCAACTTCGGCACGCCGGTGTCGATGCGCGAGTACTGCGCGCAGCACGGCATCGATTTCAACAAGCTCGACGCGATCGAGCGCAAGCGCGCCATTGGTGAGTTCGGCAGCCACTTGATGGCCGCGGTGGGCAGTGTCGTTCCGGTGCTGCCCGTGCCACTGGTCGCCGCCGTCGTGCTCGCGCACGAGCGCGCCGGGATTTCAGAGCTCGAGCTGAAGGCGCAGGTCAACGCGCTGATCGAACGGCTCGAAGCCGCGGGCGCCCACACCTACATTCCGCGCAAGGACCTCGACTACGCGGTCGGCGTCGGCCTGCGCATGCTCACGCTGCGCCACCTGGTCGAGGAAAACGACGGACTGTTCTCGCCGCGGCAGATTGAGCTGCCGCTGCTTCGCTACTACGCCAACTCGATCGCCCACTTCCTGCCGAAGCCCGTCTGAGGCGGCCCCGTGACAAGGTCAGGGCCAGCGTTCGCAGTTGCGTTCCAGACCTGGCTCAGCGACCGCCTCCCGGCGGACCGAACAAGGGCATTTGCTGCGAGACGAAGCCGTGCCGCGCCAGCAGGAACGGGCGATGCGAATACGGCGCCGGGGCGGCGGGCGGCACGCTGCCGATGCCCAGGCGAAGCAGTGAGGAGGCGCCGCCGCGGGGCGACGCGGCCGGAGAGAGCGATCGGTGCAGCATGTTTGTGTTTCGGTCGGAACGGGCCGGGCAACAACTCGTTGCACGCGCCGGATTTCACGCTGGAAGGCCGCAACGTTCGTGCCACGGCCGAGGCGTGACGCCGTTCACAGGCCGATCGGTGCGGGTCCTCTCCGCCGCACCGGAGCCTGACAAGTCATGCGCCGACGCGACCGGTCGCGTCGATCTCGCAAGCAGGCGTTACCGGCCCGGACTCACGCAGCCGCCGCGTAGCCGCGAGGGATCGCGTCGAGCAGCCGGCGCGTGTACTCCTGCTGCGGTCGCTCGAGGATCTGCTCGACGTCGGCCTGCTCGACCACCTCGCCGTCCTTCATGACGATCACCTCGTCGGCCATGAAGCGCACGACGGCGAGGTCGTGGCTGATGAAGATGTAGGCCAGCCCCAGCTCGTCCTGCAGGTCCTTGAGCAGGTTGAGCACCTGCGCCTGCACCGAGACAT
>JBDTNU010000060.1:0-14288 GCA_039933535.1 Caldimonas sp.
TGAGCTGTTGCAGCACGAAGTGGCTCGGGTCGTAGAGCAGGCAGGCCCGCTTGTGGTTGCCCACGCGATCGAGAAACATCTCGTAGGTCTCGCCGTCGTGCAGATCTTCGCCCGGGTGGATCTCGTAGCAGACGTCTACGCCGGCAGCGTCGAACGCGTCGAGGATGGGGTGCCAGCGTTTCGCCAATTCGTCGAAGGCCTCCTCGATCAGCCCGGCCGGGCGCGGCGGCCACGAATAGAGATAGGGCCAGGCCAGCGCACCGGAGAAGGTCGCGTGAGCCGTCAGCCCCAGGTTCGCCGACGCCTGGGCTGCATACAGCATCTGCTGCACGGCCCACTTCTGGCGTGCCGCCGGATCGCCGCGCACCTCGGGCGCCGCGAAGCCGTCGAAGCCCGCGTCGTAGGCCGGGTGAACCGCCACGAGCTGCCCCTGCAGGTGGGTAGAGAGTTCGGTGATCTCTAGGCCGTGCTGCGCCAGCGTGCCCTTCACTTCGTCGCAGTAGGTCTTGCTCTGTGCCGCATTCTTCAGGTCGAACAGGCGACCATCCCAGCTCGGTATCTGGATGCCCTTGTAGCCCAGGCCGGAGGCCCACTTCGCAATCGAATCCAGTGTGTTGAACGGCGCCGCGTCACCCGCGAACTGCGCCAGGAAAATGGCGGGCCCCTTGATGGTCTTCATGACTGTCTCCTATGGAAAACACGCGTCGACGCACCTGCAAGGAGCGCGAATTCGGCGCCGATGATGCGTCCGAAGAAAATCGAAGTCAACATCTGGTCTGACCAGTTGACAGGCGATTTTGAATCTTCTATTCTGCGCTGGTCAGACCAGATTTCGATCTGAAAGACGAACGGGTGCGGACACAAGAATCCGCGCCACCCAACGCAGACAGGAGACAACATGGTGAAGACTTTTTCCAAGGTCATTGCAGCGGCTGCGCTGCTGACTTTCGCCCAGCTGGGCCACGCCCAGCAGAAGCTAACGATCCTGTGGGCGGAATGGGATCCGGCCAACTACCTGCAGGAGTTGGTCAAGGATTACGAGAAGCAGACTGGCGTGAAGGTCGTGGTCGAGACCACGCCCTGGCCCGACTTCCAGAACAAGGCGTTCAAGGAGTTCACCGCCAAGGGCTCGGCCTACGACATGGTCGTGGGCGATTCGCAGTGGCTGGGCGCTGGCTCCACCGGCGGCCACTACGTTGAGCTGACCGACTTCGTCAAGAAGTACAAGATCGCCGAAACGATGGCGCCCGCCACCGTGAAGGGCTACGCGGAGTACCCCGGCAACAGCGGCAAGTACTGGGCGATCCCGCTCGAAGGTGATGCCACCGGCATGGCTTATCGCAAGGACTGGTTCGAAGACCCGAAGGAGATGGCCGCCTTCAAGGCCAAGTACGGCTACGCCCTTGCCGTGCCCAAGACCTGGAAGGAGCTGGGCGACATTGCCGAGTTCTTCCATCGCCCGAAAGAAAAGCGCTACGGGCTGACCGTCTATACCGACAACAGCTACGACGCGCTCGCGATGGGCGTGGAGAACGTGATGTTCAGCTATGGCGGCGATCTTGGCGACTACGGGACCAACAAGGTTTCCGGGATCATCAATTCCAAGGAAAACATCGAAGCGCTGAAGTACTACAAGAGGCTCTACAGCTACACGCCGCCTGACTGGGGCAAGACCTTCTTCCAGGAAGCCAATCAGGCGATGACTGAAGGCCTGGCGGCAATGAGCATGAACTTCTTCGCATTCTTCCCGGCGCTGGCCAACGAGAAGACCAACAAGCACGCCAAGGTCACCGGCTACTTCGCGATGCCCAAGGGCCCGACCGGCAAGCAATTTGCCGCGCTCGGAGGGCAGGGCATCTCGATCATCAGCTACTCGAAGAACAAGGAAGCTTCGATGAAGTTCCTGGAGTGGTTCGTTCGCGAGGACGTGCAGAAGAGGTGGGGCGAACTGGGCGGCTACACCTGCAATTCGGCGATCCTGAAGTCGGACACGTTCCGCAAGGCCACGCCCTACAACGAAGCGTTCTACCAGTCGATGTTCATGGTGAAGGACTTCTGGGCCGTGCCGGAATACGCCGAGCTGCTCACCGCGATGAACAAGCGCGTGCACCCCTTCGTCGTGGGCGGCAAGGGTACTGCCGAAGAGGCGCTGAACGGTCTCGAGAAAGACTGGTCCGCGACGTTCAAGAAGTACGGCGCCAAGAAGTAGCCGTCATCGCTCGAGCGCGGCGCGCTGTGGCGTGCCGCGCCATTCAGCATCCATCCGATTCGTGCGACGGCTGCGCGCCCGCCTGTTGCCGGCGCCAGCCTTTCCGAACCCACCTCGCAACCTGAACCATGCCGCAGTCCGCTTCCAAAGGTTCGGTCTTGCCCCGTCGCGGCATGAGCGATCTGGGTATCCGAAACCTGTTCATCATCCCGACGCTCGTCTTCCTGATCGTCTTCAATATCTTCCCGTTGCTCTATTCGCTAGGCTATTCGTTCACTGACTACCGCGCGTCGATGAACGATCCGGTGAGTTTCGTCGGCCTGCAGAACTACCGCGAATTGCTGGCTGACGAGGGGATCTGGAACAACTTCACCATCACGGCCAAGTACGTGCTGATGTCGGTCACGGGCCAGGTCGTGGTGGGCTTCGGCACTGCGCTGCTGCTCAACCGCGCGATCCCGGCCAAGGGCCTCCTGACCACGCTGATGATGCTGCCGATGATGATGTGCATGGCCGTCGTCGGCCTGTTCTGGCAACTGCTCTACAACCCCTCCTGGGGCATCATCAACTACGTTTTCGGCACCGATGGCAAGGTCTGGCTGTCCGATCCCGATGTCGCCTTGTGGGCGATCGCCATCACCGACATCTGGATGTGGTCGCCATTCGTGATGCTGCTTTCGCTCGCCGGCCTGTCGGCGATACCACCCTCGCTCTACGAAGCCGCTGCGATCGACCGTGCTTCGCGCTGGTTCGTTTTCTGGCGCATCACGCTGCCGCTGGTGTCGCCGCTGCTGCTGATCGCGGTGATCTTTCGAACCATGGAGGCGTTCAAGACCTTCGACATCGCCTACGTGATGGCGAGCATGGACGAGACCGAGCTGGTCGCGATCAAGCTCTACAAGACGGCGTTCAATGAATGGCAGACCGGGCGCTCGTGTGCGTTGGCCTATCTGATGTTGCTGGCCGTGCTGGCAATCACGAACGTTTACGTGAAGTACCTCAACCGCATCAAGGAGCGCTAGCCGGTGGCCGTCGTCCAATCGAGAGCTTCCCGGTGGTGGAACCGCGCCGCGATCGCGCTGGCGCTGGCCATGCTGGTCATCAGCATGATTCCGCTGTACTGGATCGCGTCCACCGCGTTCAAGCCGCGCTCGGCCGCGACCACGGTGCCGCCGACGGTGTTTTTCACGCCCGAGATCACGCCCTTCATCAAGCTGTTCACCGCTCGCGTGCAGCAGCGCGGCGATCGCGACGAAGAAGCCTATGCCAAGGCGCCCTGGTGGGAGAAGCTCGTGATGGACGGCGGCGACCGATTCATCAAGGACGACAAGGGAAACATCGAGGGTTCGGGCTACATCGCGCGCTTCATCAACAGCATTCTCATCGCCGTCTCGAGTACGTTCTTCGCGGTCGCGCTCGGGACGATGACGGCCTATGGCTTCTCGCGCTTCAAGATGCCGGGCGAGGGCGACTGGCTGTTCTTCATCCTGTCCACCCGCATGCTGCCGCCCGTGGTGGTGGCGATTCCGATGTTCCTGATGTATCGCGCCGTCGGCCTGGTGGATACGCATGGCGGCCTGATCATCCTGTACACCGCATTCAACCTGTCGTTTTCGGTCTGGCTGATGAAGGGCTTCATCGACGAGATTCCGAAAGAATACGAAGAGGCCGCTCTCGTCGACGGCTACACGCGCATGGAGGCGTTCTTCAAGATCGTGCTGCCGCAGGCGACCACCGGCATCGCGGCGACGGCGGTGTTCTGCTTCATCACCGCATGGAACGAATACGCGTTCGCGCTGATCATGACCAACAAGAGCGCGCAGACCGTGCCCCCTTACATCCCGTCGCAGCTCGGCTCCGGGCTCACCGACTGGACTGTCATCGCTGCCGGAAGCCTGCTGTTCCTGATTCCGGTGTCGATCTTCACGTTCCTGCTGCGCAAGCACCTGCTGCGCGGGGTCACCTTCGGTGCGATCAGAAAGTAGCCGGATCATGCTTGCCCGATACGCCCATCAACTGGAAACCGCGAGCATGGCCTTGATGCTGTTCGGCATCGTCGCGCTGTGTCAGCCCTGGATCGAGGTGCTGCACCGCTACAGCATCTTGCTGATCATCATCGGGCTGGTTGCATTCAACGTGTTCTCGCGCATTACGCCAGCGCCGGCGCCGCGTCCGACCGACAGTCACTGACATGGCCGACATCCAGATCATCGATGCCGAGAAGCGCTTCGGCAGCAACCACGTCATCCGCAAGCTGAATCTGCACATCCGGCACGGCGAGTTCGTGGTGCTGCTCGGGCCGTCGGGCTGCGGCAAGACGACCACGCTGCGCGCCGTTGCGGGACTGGAAAGCATCGACTCGGGCGAGATCCGCATCGGCGATCGGCGCGTGGACCAGCTGCCGCCGCAGGAGCGCGACACGGCGTTCGTGTTCCAGCTCTATTCGCTGTACCCGCACCTCACCGCGTTCGACAACATCGCTTTCCCGCTGCGCGCCTCCGGCATGGCCGACGCGAAGGTGCGCGAGGCCGTGACGGCAGTCGCCAAGGTGTTGCGAATCGAGCACCTGCTGAAGAAGCGCCCGTCCGCGTTGGCCGGCGGCGACATGCAGCGCGTCACCATCGGTCGCGCGCTGGTGCGGCGGCCCGAGGCGATGCTGATGGACGAGCCCATCGGCGCGCTCGACGCCAAATTGCGCGAGGAGATGCGCGCCGAGCTGCGCCGCCTGCACGTCGAGAACAACTCGACCACGGTGTACGTGACCCACGATCAGGTCGAGGCGATGTCGATGGCCGACAAGATCGGCGTCATGAACGACGGCCTGCTGCAGCAGTACGACAGCCCCACCAAGGTGTACGACGAGCCTGCCAACCTGTTCGTCGCGCAATTCGTGGGCAGCCCGATCATGAACGTGGTCGATTGCGAGATCGAGGCTCATGGCGGTGGCACGGGTGTCCGTCTGGCGGGCATGAGCGAGGCTGTCGCAATGGGGCCGCGCGCCACCGCGAAGGCACGCAGCGTCAACGCCGCGGCGGACGGGCTGGCGCTGGGCATCCGCCCCGAGGCGATCGCCGTGTCGCGCACGCCGGTGCGGGGGGCCATCGCCGCGCACGTGCATTTGATCGAACCGATGGGTCCCTACGACATCGTCGATGTCACGACTTCTGCAGGCCACGGCAACGGCGCGACACTGCGCGCCCGCACCGCGAGCCAGTTCGTCGACTCGCAGGGCGACGCGGTGTGGTTGTCGCTCGACGACGCCCGCACCCACTTCTTTGACAAGCGCAGCGGCAATCTGCTGCGCGCCGCGGCGTAAGCGACATGGCCCAGGTCTCCCTCAAAGGCATCACCAAGCGCTTCGGTGCGGTACAGGCCATCAGCGAACTTTCGCTCGACATCCGTGATCGCGAGTTCTTCGTCCTGCTCGGCCCCACGGGCGCCGGCAAGACCACGACGCTGCGCTGCATTGCCGGACTGGATCGACCCGATGACGGCGAGATTTCCATTGCGGGCGAGCGGGTCAACGACTGGAGCGCTGCGCAGCGCGACGTGGCATTGGTGTTCCAGCAATATTCCCTGTACCCGAACTACACGGTGCGCGAGAACCTGGCGTTCCCGCTCAAGTCGAAGCTCCGCAATCTCGACGCGCAGCAGATCGAGGCGCGCGTTGCCAAGGCGGCGGCCACGGTTCGCATCACCCACTTGCTGGATCGGCGCACCGATCGCCTGTCGGGTGGCGAGATGCAGCGTGTCTCGATCGGGCGCGCCATCGTGCGCGAGCCGCGCGTGTTCCTGATGGACGAGCCGCTGTCCAACCTCGATGCCAAGCTGCGCGAGCTGTTGCGCGCCGAGCTCAAGGGGCTGCAGCAGCGCCTGGGGACGACGCTGATCTTCGTCACGCACGACCAGGTCGAAGCCATGACGATGGGCGACCGCGTCGGTGTCGTCAACAAGGGCGAGCTGATCCAGGTCGGCACCCCCTACGAGATCTACAACACACCGACCAACACCTTCGTCGCCTCCTTTGTCGGCGCACCGGCGATCAATCTGTTCGACGTGAAGATCGATCTGTCGGCAGGCACGGCGCACGACGGCGCGATGAGCTTCGCGCTCGAACCTGCCACGCGGGCACGGCTCGATGCGTTGCCGGTCTCGAGCGACCGACGCGTGCGCTTCGGGGTCCGGCCCGAGGACGTGAAGATGGTCGCCGAAGGCGGCATCAGCGGCGCGATCTACGGCGCCGAGCATCATGGCGTCGAGATCATCGCGATCATCCGTGCCGGCGAGCACATGCTGCGTGCGACGATTCCGGCGGACTCGAACGTCACTGTCAACCAGGCGGTTCAATTTTCATTCGCGCAGGACAAACTGCATTTCTTCGACCCGCGGACCGGTGATCGGCTCGGTCCGCGTTGATCCACAGGAGACAAGCCATGTCGCAATTGATCGCCACCCACAACTGGATGCGGCCCGAATCCATCAAGCGCACGATCGAACGCATGAAGCAAACCGGCGTCGACGCACTCGAGATCTCTGGCGAGCCCGACCAATTCGATACGAAGGAAGTACGCGCGCTGCTGAAGGAGAACGGCCGCACGTGCTGGGGCTCGGTGACGTTGACGCTCGGTGAGCGCAACCTCGCCTCCAAGGAGATGGCGCAGCGCGAGAAGACGGTCGACTACATGAAGCGCGTCGTCACCTTCGCGAAGGAGCTAGACGGCCAGATCATCACGCTGGTGCCGGCCACGGTGGGCAAGGTGGTCGCGGACGGCACGCCGGACGAAGAATGGAAGTGGCTGGTCGAGGGCGTGAAGGAGGTCTATGCACACGCCGAGAAGGCCGGTATCCGCATCGCGATCGAACCGCTGAACCGCTTCGAGACCTACCTGATCAACCGTGGCGATCAGGCCCTGGCGCTGGCCGACGCGGTCGGCCCGAACTGCGGTGTCTGCCTCGATCTGTTCCACGTGAACATCGAGGAGAGCGACATCCACGAAGCCTTTCGCAAATGCAAGGGGCGTATCTACGACGTTCACATCGCCGACAACAATCGCTTCGCACCCGGCATGGGAACGCTCGACTTCCCGGCGATCGTGGAGACGATCAAGTCGGTGGGGTACACCGGCGCGATGACGCTGGAGTTCGTGGCCACCATCGACCGCACGCCGGCCAGCCCCTATGGCGACCAGGTGGAGACGAAGCCGGTCGACGTGTCGCCCGAGCAGTTGAAGTTCATCATCGACCACGGTTCCAACCTGCTCGCGGACAAGTTCTACACCGGGCTGTTCGAGCAGTCGATGAAGGTGTTGCGTCCGCTGATGTAGACCTTCGCGCCTTTGCGAGACAGGAGCAGGACATGCTGTTCGGCAAGCTCTTCCACACCGCCATCAAGGCCACCGACCTCGAGGCGACCGTGCGCTTCTACACCGAAGTGCTGGGCATGGTCCTGGCCGATCGGCCGCCCATCGGTTTCCCCGGCGCGTGGCTCAAGCCTGCGCAGGCAGGTGCCGACGCGATCTTCCATCTGTACGGCGGCGACGCGGCAAAGGAAGCCGATGGTTCGGTGCAGACGGGTACGGCCGCCATCGATCACGTGTCGGTCGTTTGCCAGGGCTACAGCAGCTTCAAGGCGCAGTTCGAGAAGTACGGCCTGGCCTATCGCGAGAACATCGTGCCCGCCACGCCGCTGTGGCAGTTGTTCGTGTTCGATCCGAACGGAGTTCAGCTCGAGCTCACCTTCCACTCCGCGGCCGAGCACGAGCCTGCGCCGGTGATCGAGGCGGCGCGCCGCTATTCGGCGAACGAACGCTGGTTCCAGCCGGAGCTGTATCGACAGTTCTCCGTGCGTTGAGCGAGGAACCCACCGATGAAGATCACTCGAGTCGAAGCCATCTGGCTGCAAGTCCCGGTCCCCGAGGACCGGCAGCACGTCAGCGACTTCGGGCGAGCGACCACCTGCGACATGGCGCTGGTACGGGTCGAGACCGACGCGGGCATCACCGGCGTCGGCGAAGCCAAGGTGTCCGCCGGCGGCCAGGGCGACTACCACGGGGTGGTGTCGGTGATCAATGAAGAGTTCGGTCCTGCCCTGATCGGCGAAGACCCGCGCAACATCACACGCATCTGGGAGAACCTCTACAGCGGCTCGCGCGGCCACTATGCGATCGCGCGCGGCCACGTGTTCCCGGCGATGAGTCGGCGCGGCGTGTCGATCTCGGCGATCTCCGGCATCGACATCGCGCTGTGGGACATCCTCGGCAAATCGCTCGGCGTGCCGGTGTGGCAACTGCTCGGTGGACGCAAGGCGGAGCGCATGCCGGCCTACGCTTCGGGCGGATGGGCCGATGCGCGTGGCATCGGCGCGCAACTGATGGGCTATGTGCGGAAGGGCGATTTCAAGGCCGTGAAGATGCGCATCGGCGTGTTCGATGGCTCGCCGTCGGCGTCTGCCGAACGCGTGATCGCCGCGCGCGAGGCACTCGGTCCCGGCATCGACCTGATGGTCGACGCACACGGCACCTACACGGTGTCGGAAGCCAAGCACTTCTGCTA
The DNA here is from genome assembly GCA_039933535.1 of Caldimonas sp. GTDB lineage: Bacteria > Pseudomonadota > Gammaproteobacteria > Burkholderiales > Burkholderiaceae_C > Schlegelella_A. Next base: position 8,762 of record JBDTNU010000060.1, read on the forward strand.
CCTGACGCGTGACTGCAATCTCGCGTGGTTCGAGGAGCCCGTGACTGCCGACGACAAGCGCGGGCTCGCGGAGGTGCGCGCCAGCACCCATATCCCGATCGCCAGCGGCGAGAGCGAGTGCACGCGCTTCGACTTTCGCGACCTGATCGAGTTGCGTGCGGCAGACATCCTGCAGCCCGACCTCGGCATCTGCGGCGGCATCACCGAGACCATGCGCATCGCGGCGCTCGCAAGCGCGGCGAACCTGCGCCTGGCGCCGCACCTGTGGGCGGGCGCGCCGGCGTTCGCCGCCGGCCTGCATCTGGCAGCGGCCACGCCTGCCACCCACATCCTGGAGTATTCGCTCGGCGCCAATCCGATGATCCACGAGCTGATCGAAGAGAGCTTCACGGTCGAAGGCGGCATGCTGACGATTCCCGAGCGGCCAGGCCTGGGCATCACGATTCGTGATGACTTCGTCAGCCGCTACCGCAAGACCGGGTGAATCGATGGAAGGTCTTGAGCAAACCAGCAAGCTGCTCGAGCTGATCCGCGAGCGGGGATTCAAGCCCGGCGACAAGCTGCCCTCGGAGCGTGACCTCGCGGCGCTGTTCGGCATGAGCCGCAGCGCAGTGCGCGAGGCGCTGATCCGGCTCGACACGCTGCGCATCGTGGAGAGTCGGCCCAAGTCGGGGGTTTACCTCCAGCTCTATGGGGCCGAACGAAGCATCGAGGCGATGGTGCTGTTCGCCGAGACCAACACGCCGTTGTTGTCGACCGAGGTTGCGCAATCGGTCGAGTTGCGCAGCGTGCTCGAGAGCGAAGCCATGCGCCTGGCTTGCATGCGCCGCACCCAGTCCGACCTGGATGATCTGCAGCAGATCCTGCGCGAAAGCGCCGCGGCAATCGCCCGTGGCGAGACACTGGCCGAACTCGACCCGCAGTTCCACAAGGCCATCGTCGCAGCCACCAAGAACGATGTGCTGCTGCGCTTCATCAACGTGTTCTATCGCATGTCGCGCAAGCGGCGCGAGATCTACTTCAACGATCCGCAGCAGAGCAAACGCTCGCATGCCCAGCATCTGCAGTTGTACGGCGCGATCGAGGCGCAGGACCCCGAGCTGGGTCAGCAGATCCTGCGCCGGCACCTGAAGGGCGTGGACGCCTACTTCCGGATGTTCTTCTCCGAGGCGTCGGCTCCGGCGCCGAAGGGCAAGGTGTCGTCCAGGCGCGCGCCGGCCAAGGCTATCGCACCCGGCACCCGTCGTTGACGGGTGGCGCCTGCATGCCGCGCATCCTGCTCACGCAGTCCATCCATCCCCAGGCGCAGGACCGGCTGGCGGAGCTGGGCGATGTCATCGTCGCGCCGAACACCGCGCCCGACACGCTGCGTGCGTGCGCCGTCGGCTGCGACGTGGTGATCGTGCGGGCGCAGTTGCCCGACGACATCTTCGATGCGGCCGCGAGCATGATCGGCGCGGTGCGACACGGTGCGGGCGTCGACATGATCCCGATTGCCGCAGCCACTCGACGCGGCGTGCTCGTGGCGAACGTGCCGGGCGTCAATGCGAACGCCGTGGCCGAACACGTGCTGAGCAGCATCCTGCAGTTGTCGCGCCAGGCGGCGCCGATGAGGCTTCGACTGCGCGAACGCAGTGCCGGCTGGGCGAAAGCGCGGGCCTTCGCGGATGCGGGTTTCGAGCTCGCGGGCCGCACGCTCGGGCTGGTGGGATTCGGCCACGTCGGCCAGGCGATCGCGCGCTTGTGCGGCGCGGCCCTGTCGATGACGGTGCTGGCGCACACGCGATCACCGTTGGCGCCAGGCGAACCGATGGCGCGGCACGTGCCTTTGCCCGAGTTGCTCGCGCAAAGCGACTTCGTGGTGCTGGCGTGTCCATTGACCGATGCCACGCGGGGATTGATCGGGGGCCCGGAGCTGGCGTCGATGAAGCGCGGCGCGTGTCTCGTCAATGTGGCGCGTGGCCCCGTCGTCCAGGAGCTGCCCCTGATCGAGGCTCTGCAGTCGGGCCGACTCGCCGGTGCCGCGCTGGATGTGTTCGACGCGATCCCGTTGCGTGACGATCATCCCTACTGGGCGATGGAGCAGGTGCTGATCACGCCCCATGTCGCCGGCATCACCCAGGACAGCATGCTGCGCATGGGACATGCTGCCGCACTAGCGGTGGCGCATCTGTTGCGCGGCGAGATGCCGCCGAACTGCGTCAACCCACAGGCCTTGCCTGTCTTTCTCGGGCGGCTCCACTCTCGCCCCCAATCGTTCACTGTGAAGGACCCCTCATGAATCAGACCAGCACCACGACAAGCGCGGAGCACGCGGCGCTCGCACGCATGCAGCAGTTCATGTCCACCTCGCCGGTTCCGTCGATCTCGACAGAACTCCTTGCCATGGCAGACGGCGAGTTGAATCGCGAGCTCAATCATTTTCTCTTCGACGCGCCCTCCGATCCGAATCTGCTGAAAGGAAAGCGCGTTGCCATCTGCTGCACCAATGGCGTGGAAGAGGTCGAGATCCTCGGGTCCATGCGCTGGTTGCGAGAGCACGGCGCCACGGTCCACATCGTCGCGCCGAAGATCGGCCCGTTCCCGGAAAGCCTGGGCCTGCGCTTCCCGCCCATTGCCGAGACCCATGTGCTGGCCATCCGACTGATGGAGAACGCTGGCTGGCTGAAGATCGACACCTATCTCGAGGATGCCCGGGTCGCCGACTACGACGCGGTGATCCTGCCCGGTGGTTGCTGGAATCCGGACTTCCTGCGTGCCGACAAGCACGCCCAGGACTTCACGCGCGACATGCATGCGGCGGGCAAGCCGACTTGCGGCATCTGCCACGGCCCGTGGGTCATGATCAGCGCCCGGATGCTGCGCGGGAAGCGGGCAACGGCCGTCTGGAACATTCAGATCGATCTGGAGAACGCGGGGGCCATCGTTGTCGACGAACCCTGCGTCGTCGACGGCAACCTCATCACGGCGCGCTTTCCCTACGACCTGCCGCGCATGATCCAGGCGCTGGTCGCGCAGCTGGTGAACGTGGCCTGATTGCGACGGCGTCTCGAAGCGATCAGGTCATCGGTTCGATGTCGTGAATGACAACGCGCTCCCATAGGGATGCGCAGGAAGCGACGAACCTCGCGTGATGCTCGCACTTGCTTTGGTAGAACTCGTGGTCTTCCAGAGACTTGAAGTGAAGTGACGTCGCGTAGTCGAAGGAATGATCCGCGACAGCACGGCGTTCGGTCTGCGCGGGAGTGCCGACGAAGCCGCTTTCGAGATAGGGGATGTTCGCGAGGCGGCGAACCTCGGATGCAAAGGTGTCTCGCTGTGCTGGAGTGAGTTCCTTGCGTAGCCAGAACAGTGCGCTGTGGATGAACATATGAGTTGCGTGCGCGTCTCGGACGTCGAACTCTAGCCGACCGCCAGGGTCAGGCGTCCCGATTCGCAAGGCCGCTCACCGATAGGTGATCAGTGCCTCCATCTTCGCGGCTGCCTCCCGCAGGGCCTGCAACTGTTTCAGCGCCGTGCGCAGGCTCATCCTCGCGATCGGCGCGTGCACCGCGACGGCGGCCCTGACCGCGCCCGATTCATCCCGCACCGGAACAGCGACGGCAATGAGCCCGGCGATGAACTCCTCGCGATCGCAGGCATATCCGGCCTTGGCGATCAGGCCGCACTCGGCGCGCAGCGCCTTTGCCGTGACGATGGTCGTCGGTGTCATCCGTGCCAGCGTCGCATGCCCGATCAGGGCGTCGCGCTCGGCGGGAGCCATCGCCGCGATGAACAGCTTGCCGCTCGCCGTGCAGTGCATGGGGACGTGCGAGCCGACATCGAGCGTGAGCCGCAGCGGCCAGGCCGCCTCGACGCGGTCGAGGTACAGCACCTGGCCGCCGTCGAAGGTCGTGAAGTTGCAGGTTTCACCGATCCGACCGACGAGTTCGGCGAGGACCTGGTGGCGCAGGCCGCGAACGACGCCGTGGTTGAGGGTGTCGTAGGCAAGACGCTGCAACGCGGGTCCGGAAGAGAACGTCCGCTCCTGCACGTCGCGGGAGACGAAGCGGAGCCGCACGAGCTGCTCGCAGATCCGGTGCGCCGTGACCTTGGGCCAGCGCAGCCGTTCGGCGATGTCGGCGAGCGAAAGCGGCCGGGCCTCCGTGGCCAGGAGGGAGAGCAGCTCCAGCGACCTCGCCGACGACGACGAGGCCGCTTCGCCATCGGCCGGGGGTGAAGCGATTTTCTTTGTGGGCATTCGGGTAAACCTAGAAAACGGAACGTTGCGTTCCGAAAGTGTCGGTCCTACTATTCGCGGCAAGCGGTTGAACGGGTCTGACCAGGGCAAGCGGCGCGGTGCCGGTCGAGCGCGAACCTGCACTCTATGACGGAGACCGATCGCCGATGAGCGACGAGTTCGATTACATCGTCATCGGCGCCGGGTCCGCGGGATGTGTCCTGGCAGCGAGGCTCAGCGAGGATCCCGCGATCCGGGTCCTGCTGCTCGAGGCCGGGCCGCGCGACAGCTCGCTCTGGATCCATCTGCCGATCGGCTACGGCAAGACGATGTGGAGCAGCAAGGTCAACTGGCGCTACTACACCGATCCCGACCCGAACATGAACGGCCGCCGGATCTACTGGCCGCGCGGCAAGACGCTCGGCGGCTCGAGCGCGATCAACGGCCTCATCTACATCCGTGGCCAGCGCGAGGACTACGACCGGTGGGCTTCGCTGGGCAACCGCGGCTGGGACTGGGACAGCGTGCTTCCGTACTTCATCAAGTCCGAAGGCAACGAGCGCGGCGCGAGCGAGTATCACGGCGGCAGGGGCCCTTTGAGGGTCTCCGATATCGGCGCTCGCGATCCGCTCATCGACGCCTTCGTCGCTGGCGCCGGGCAGGTCGGCGTGCCGGCCACCGACGACTTCAACGGCAGGCGCCAGGAGGGCGCAGGCTATTTCCAGCTGACGACTTCGAAGGGTTGGCGCTGCAGCACCGCCACGGCCTATCTGGCACCGGCGCGCGGGCGCGCAAACCTCCGCGTCGAGACAGGCGCGTTCGCATCGGGGCTTGCGATGGAGGGCAAGCGCGCGGTCGGCGTGAGATGGCGGCAGGGCAGCGAGCTGCGCAGCGCCCGTGCGCGCGCCGAGGTGCTGCTTTCGGCCGGCTCGATCCAGTCGCCCCAGCTGCTGCAGCTCTCGGGCATCGGTCCGGCCGCGCTCCTCGCGAGGCACGGTATTCCAGTCGTCCACGACGTGCCGGGTGTCGGCGAGAACCTGCAGGACCACCTGCAGATCCGTCTCACCTACGAGTCCACCCGGCCCACCACGAACGACCAGCTGAACTCCTGGCTCGGCCAGGCGAAGCTCGGCCTGCAATGGCTGATGTTTCGCACCGGTCCGCTCGCCGTGGGCATCAACCAGGGCGGCTGCTTCATGCGCGCGCTGCCGTCGGAAGCGACGACGCCCGACATCCAGTTCCATGTCGCAACGCTGTCGGCCGACATGGCCGGCGGCAAGGTTCATCCGTTCTCGGGCTTCACGATGT
>JBDTNU010000061.1:0-14210 GCA_039933535.1 Caldimonas sp.
CGAAATGCTATCGAGGCGAGGATGACGCAGCAAGGGTATTTGCCACGCGAAATGCCCACCGCTGCCTGCCGCAGGCCCGAGCTTCGGGCCTGCCGCCGGGTTTCAACGCGGCACGAAGTTGAGCGTGTGTGCCACCGCACCGGGCAACAGCGGCGTCGCGCGGCCCGCCACCCAATCGGCGTGGCCGCCGAGAAAGTTCGGGCTCAACGGATGGCCGCTCTGCCCACCCGGCATGTTGAACACGCCGCTCGCCTCGCGCCCTGGCGAGACGACGAGCCGCTCCGACTGTCCGAAGTCGGGCGCCGCGACACGCGGCATGTGGCTGTCGCCGGGCAGTTGGTCGGCAGGCGCGGCGAGCCAGCGCGCGCCGAGCGGCAACGCTGCCGCCATCGGATGGACGATGCGCACGGTATTGCGCTTGCCCCAGGTCGCTTCGGCCAGCGGCGCGCCCTCTTTCTCGATGCTCTCGATCGTGTCGTCGATGGCGGCGAGCTGAACCGCTTGCCAGCTGGCACTGCCTGCGGGCAGCCAGCCCGGCGGCTTCTCGTCCAGCAGGCGCGCGATCACCGCTGGCCAGCGCGCGGTGGCGCGCGAAAAGCCGGCCTGCTTGTCGGCCGCCCGCATCGTGTCGTCGACGCTGCCGAACAGGCGCAGATAGAGGCTGCCGACGAAGCCGCGCGTCAGCCGGTAGGCGACCGAGTCGACGCTGGCCCGGCCAGTCCAGGTGCTCTCCAGCAGATGCTTGAATTCGTCGCGCCTCGGGTGCGCGGCGGCGTCGGTGTCGCCGGCGAGCGCCTGCAGGGCGCGGTCACGCCACGGGGCGAGATAGAGCGCGCGGTCGTCGAGGCCGACGCCGTAGATGCCCGCTTCGTCGACGCCCGCGCCGAGCGCGGTGACGTCGTCGCGCAGCTGGCGCTGGCGCGCGCCGAGGTCGGCGCCGCCATCGCCGATCGCCTCGCTGCCGGCGCCACCGAGCTGGCGCGAATTCGCGGTCACCAGCTGGCCCGAGGCGGGATCGATCACGCGGGGATGCGCGGTCGGTCCGGCCAATGCCGTCCACGTGTGCGTGGCGGCAGAGGCCGCCGGCGCGGGGAAGGTCGACGCCCAGGTCGCACTGCGGCCGGGCAAGGCGCCGGCAATGGTCCAGCCGATGTGGCCGGCGGCGTCGCCGGCCACCAGGTTCTGCGCCGGGAAGCCCGCACGCTGGGCGATTGCCAGCACCTCGCCGACGTTCGCCGCCTGCTCGAACGCGAGCGGAGCGAAGTTGACCGCGCCAGGGTCGTGCGCCACCCAATGCACCGCATAGCGCCTGCCGCCGCGCTCCCAGACCGGGCCGAATGCCGTCTCCTGCACAAGCAGGATTTCGTCGGCGCCGTGTGCGACGGCGATGCGCTCGTCGACCGTGCGCAGCAATCCCCATCCGTCGGCCGGCGCGCCGGCCACGCCGGCGGCCATTCGGTAGCGCGTCGGATCCTTGGGGTCGAGCTCGAGCTCGAGCAGGTCGACGTAGGCGCCATAGCTGTTGGTCAGCCCCCAGGCTACCTGGCCGTTGCTGCCGGCCACCACGGCTGGCGTGCCCGGCAAGGTCACGCCGACGAGGCGACGCAGCGGCGCTCCCGCCGTCTCGAGCTCGATCGCGGCGCGATACCAGAGGTTCGGCAGGCGCAGCACCAGGTGCATGTCGTTGGCGACGATCGCCGCGCCGCTCTTGCTGCGCGAGCCGGCGACGACCCAGTTGTTGCTGCCGACCTCGGCGTTGCCGATCTCTTCCATGTCGGCCGCCGCCACCTTGGCCTTCATCGGCCTGGCGAACCAGGCGGGCGGCGTGGCCGGCATCGGCGCCGCGGCCTCGTCGATCGTCGCCGCATCGAGCGGCGCGTCGTACGTGCTCGAAGTCGGCAGCAGGAACGCGAGCTGCTCCGGCGACGTGCCGTTGTCACGCAGCCAGCCGCGCGACCAGACGCGGTGGAGCTGGTCGTCCTGCAGGTCGAAGTACATCGCCCAGACGACGAGCAAGGTGTCTTCTGCGCGCCAGGCTCGTGGCGTGGCACGCAGGACGGCGTATTCGAACGGCCGCGCGGCGAGCGCCTCGAGTCCGGCGTTGACGCCGGCTGCATAGCGCTCGAGCATGGCGCGCTCGGCCTCGGGCAAGGCCGCCAGAGCAGGACCGGCGCGCGCGCCGAAACGGTGGATGCGTCGCTCGCGGTCGACCGGCAGCAATGCGTTGCCGAGCAGCGCTGCAAGTTCGCCGCTGCCGGCGCGGCGCAGCAGGTCCATCTGGAAGAAGCGCTCCTGCGCGTGCAGATAGCCGGTGGCAAAGGCGATGTCGTAGCGCTCGCTGCCGTGCAGCGTGGCGACGCCCAGCGCGTCGCGCGTGACCGTGACCGGGGCGCGCAGTCCGGCGGCCGTCACCTGGCCGTCGAGGATCGGCAGGCTGGCGCGCATGAAAGCGTAGACGCCGATGGCCGCCGCGATCACGAGCACGAGCAGCAGCCAGGCGACGGCGACGAATCCGCGTCGTGCGCGTCCGCGCCTGATCTGCGGCTGTGCCATTCATCGCCTCCCGTTGACGTCGGGCGAGTCTAGCGGCGCGAATCCGCGCCTCCGGCAATGCTTTGGAGCCTACTTGCGCCGACCGAACCAGCTGCGCCAGCCCATCGGCTCGGACCGCGCCGCGGGGTGGCTGCGCGACACCATGAGGGCGCCGGTGAGGTAGAGGGCGTTGAGAAGCCGGCTTGCGCGCTCGACGCTGAGCCCGGGCCATTGCGAGATGTCCTTCAGAGACGCCGTTTCGTTCTTCAGTCGCACCGTCGCCGAGGAGAGCGCGCCGAGCGACGGCGGCAGGTCCCTGGCGCTCGACGACACCAGCCGGTAGGCGACGCGGCCACTGATTTCCATCAGCAGGCTCGCGCGGGGCCCGTGCAAGGCCGCCGACCAGAGCAGCGGACCGAGCGGGTGGTAGCGCTCGCTGCCCGCGATGCGCTCGCTCATCGCATCGCCGGGCGGCTTGACGCCCGGCGGCTCGGCGCTGATCAGGCGCAGGCCCGACATGCCAGCGTTCTCCGTCATGTTCGCGACGTCGCGTGGCGAGTGATAGAGGAACTCGCGTGGAAACAGCGTCACCGGCCAGACGTGCGAACCATGCTTCAGGTAGAGCAGCGCCGCTTCGCGGTTGCGAACGCAGGCGGCAATGACCTCGAGGATGTCGCCCTGGACCGGGTCTTTCTGCAGTTGCTGCAGATCGACCATCAGCGTCGTCGGCAGCAGTGTCGGGCGGTCTTCGCCACCGGCCGTGAGCTGGCCCGCGTCGCGAGCGCGCTCGAAGGCGCTGATGCGCCAGAGGGTGGAGGAATCGAAATCGGCCATGAATTCAAAGGCCGTCGCGGGACGAACACGTGACCGCGGGCCGGGGAGGATCTTGAGCCCGGTTGGAGCAATTGAGGTGCCCGATTCACCTAACTCTCGTAAACCCGCAATCGCGAGCGGTACGAAGAAACCCTGACGCACGGGTCCGGACAAGGCGAAAAGACCGGCCGGCCTGTCCTGCTTCTGCCGACGTGGCAGTTTTCGCGCCACCTTTGCGCTTTATGCAGTGACGGATAAGAGCGGGCAACGCCCCGTCGACACATGTCCAACGACGAGGAGACAACGCAATGATGAAGCGATCCAGGCGCGAGCGCGTTCTCGTGGCCTTTCTCATGGCGGCGGGCATGCATACGGCGGCGAGGGCCGGCGACGACGACGACCGGCGACGGCCGGACCGGCCCCAGTTTCACAGCGCCTACAACGACAGCGGCGTGGCGGTGACGATCAGCACCAACGGCTTCATCGACCGACGCAATCCGTTCTTCCGCGAGCTCGGCACCAACGAGCGGAGCTGCGTCACGTGCCACCAGCCGACCGAAGGGTGGACGATCACGCCGAAGGGCCTGGCCGAGCGGTTCCGTCAGACCCGCGGCACCGACCCGGTGTTTCGCCTGAACGACGGCGCGAACTCGCCGCAGGCCGACGTGTCGACGGCGCGCGCCCGAGAGAAGGCCTACAGCATGCTGTTGAGCAAGGGCGTGATCCGGATCGGCATGCCGATCCCGGCGAACGCCGAGTTCGAGCTCGCCGCCGTCGACGATCCGTATCGCTACGCGTCGGCGGCCGAGCTGTCGCTGTACCGCCGGCCGCTCGCGACGACCAACCTGCGCTTTCTCAGCACGGTCATGTGGGACGGCCGCGAGACACTGCGCGACGCCACGTCGACGGATTGCATCTTCAACACCACGACCTGCTTCGCAACGCTGCACTTCGACCTCGCCACGCAGACCAACGACGCGACACTCGCCCACGCGCAAGGCGCGATACCGCTCACCACCGACCAGCGCAACGCGATCGTCGACTTCGAGCTCGGCATCCATACCGCGCAGCAGGTCGACAACGACGCCGGCCGGCTGTTCGCGCATGGCGCGAACGGCGGCCCGGCGTTCCTGACCGGCGTGGTCTCGTACTTCGGCATCAACGACACGCTGGTCGGCGACTACCGCAGCCATGCCTCCTTCGACCCGAACGCGATGACGCTGTACCAGGGCTGGCAGTCCTACATCGAGGATGCGCGCGACCGCGACAACGAGCGGCGCAGCCGCAGCGTCGCCGTCGCACGGCGCGCGATCGCGCGCGGCCAGGCCCTGTTCAACAGCAAGCCGATCGCCATCACCGGCGTCGGCGGCCTGAACGACGACCTCGGCGTGCCGGTGATCCCGGGTACCTGCACGACCTGCCACAACACACCCAACGCGGGCGACCATTCGGTGCCGCTGCCGCTGAACATCGGCGTCGCCGATGCGAGTCGGAGAACGCCCGACATGCCGCTCTATTCATTGCGCAACACGACCACCGGCGCGGTCGTGCAGACCACCGATCCGGGCCGCGCGCTGGTGACCGGCAAGTGGAAGGACATCGGCCGCTTCAAGGGACCGACACTGCGTGCGCTCGCGCCGCGCGCGCCGTACTTCCACAACGGTTTCGCCAAGGACCTGGGGGAGGTCGTCAAGTTCTACAACGACCGCTTCGGCATCGGCTTCACCGACCAGGAGCGCGACGACCTGGTCGCCTTCCTGAAGGCGCTCTAGTCAGTCGTCGCTCGCCAGGGCGCGAAAGAGCAGCGTGCGCGCCTTTTCCCACTGGCGCTGCACGGTGCGCTCGGAGACGCCCTGCATCGAGGCGATCTCGGCCACGCTGAAGCCGCAGAAGAACTTCAGATCGACCACCTGGGCGAGCGCGGGCTCCAGCACGGCGAGCTCGTCGAGGGCGGCGCCGACTTCCGAGAGCACGGGCTCCGCAAGGTCCTGCGCGTCTTGCGTGTCGAGCGAGGTGATGTCGAGACCGCCGCCACGCTTTTGCGCGCCGCGCTCGCGCACGTGGTCGATGATCAGCGTTCGCATGGCCCGCGCCGCGTACGCGAGGAAATGGTATTTGTCGGGGAAGGCAAGCGCGTGGCGCTGCGAGAGGTCCAGGTAGGCTTCGTGCAGCAGCGTGGTGGCGCCCAGCGGTGCGCCCGGGCCGGCGCGCGCCGTCTCGCGGCGCGCCAGCCGATGCAGCTCGCCGTAGAGCTGGGCGAACAGCGAGTCGGTGGGCGGCGGAGCCGCCGGTGCGTCACTTGCCATCGACGAAGGTCACTCGCGGTATCCGGGCAGCTCGCGGTCGAGCACCCGCATCATGGCCTCGAAGAACAGTCGCTCGCGTTCCTCGCGCGAATGCCTGTCTTCGGCGCTCGGCTTTTGCACGCGGGCCACGACGTCTTCGCCGAGAACCGCGATGGGACGGCCGGTGCCGAGCGCGAGGATCTGGTTGCGACACACGCGCTCGATCCGGTAGAGCCTCCGGTAGGCCTGCGCCACGCTGTCGCCAGTCACGAGCACGCCGTGGTTCTTCATGAAGACGATCGGCTTGGTGCCCATTACTGCGGCGAGGCGCTCGCCTTCGGACAGCGTCGCAGCCACGCCGGTGTAGTCGTCGTCGTAGGCGATCTGGCCGTGATAGAAGGCGGCCGTCTGGCTGGCCGGCAGGAGGCGGTTGTCTTCCAGCATGTTGAGGGCGATGGTCCAGGTCTGGTGCGTGTGCATCACCACGCGCGCACCCGTGATGCGGTGGATGGGCGCGTGGATGCATTGCGCCGAGAGCTCGAGCGTTCCGTTGCCTTCGAGCAGCCCGCCTTGCTCGTCGAACACGATCATGTCGCTGGCGCGCGCTTCCGACCAGTGCAGGCCGAAGGGCAGGATCAGGTACTGGCCATCGCGGCCCGGAACGGTCATCGTGAAATGGTTGTCGATGCCTTCGTCGAGCTCGTGCAGCACCGCCAGCCTGAGCGCCGCGGCGAGATGGACACGGGCCTCGGCCACCGCGTCGGCGACGCGCGGCGAGACCCAGGGGCGAACGGACATGGATGGGCTCCAGTGTTGCAACTCGGCCGAGCTTACGCCCCGCCGACGCGTTCAGGCAGATGCGGGAGCCTGCAGCGCCGTTGCGATGCGCCGGATCGTCGCTGCCGCATGGGCCGGGTCGAGCCAGCGCATCACCACCACCGCGTCGAGGTCCGGGTCCATCCATACGTAGTGGCCGCCTGCGCCGAGCATGAACACCGCTCGCGTCGAGGCGCCGGGGAAGGCCGTTCCGTCGCCGTTCAGCCAGAGAAGGCGACCGTAGAAAGGGGCGATCACCGAGGGCGCACGCATTCGCTCGATCCAGTCCTTCGGCACGATCTGGCGGCCGTTGGCCGCGCCGTCGTCGAGCACCATCTGGCCGATCCGGGCCTGGTCGTTGGCGCTGATCGACACGCCGGCACCCCAATGCGTTCCGCCGGGCACCGACTGCACGCGGCCGACGCCCGGCAGGTCGACCCATGCGTCGTCGTAGCCACGCCAGGCAAAGCCTTCGCCACCGCCCAGGGGCGCCAGCACGTGCTCGAGAAATACCTCGGGCAGCGGTCTGCCGAACAGGTGCAGCAGGGCCAGGGCGAGCTGGTTGATGCGCACGTCGTTGTATTCCCAGTAGGAGCCAGGCGCCTGCAAGGAGCGCGCTCCGCCCTTGGGACCGCCGGCCGGGCGCGGATCCTGTGCCACCTTGCGCCAGCGGTCCACCGTGTCGGGCAGGCCGAAACAGCTGCCTTCCCACTCGCTCGTCTGCGTCAACAGGTGGGTCCAGGTGACGGCGCGGTTGTGCTCGCTGTCACTGAAGCCGATGCCAGGCAGCCGCGCCGACACCGGCTCGTCTTCGTCGGGGAGGATTCCCTGGCCCTGGGCCACGCCGGCCAGCAACGCGAGATAGGTCTTGGCAACGCTGAAGGTCAGGTCGGCGCGAGCCGGTTCGCCCCAGGCGGCGATCTCCTTGCCGTGCTGATTCACGACGCCCGACTGCGGACCGCGCACGTGGACCGGGCCGCGCAGGCGATTGAATGGCGGCGGATCGTCGTGGTGCACGCCCCAAGGGGTCTCGCCGGCCGCGGGCATCGCTGCGGGGTCGCGCGGCCAGGTGACTTCATGGGCCTGCGCGAACAGCGCGGCCTCGTTCAGCGGGGGATGCATCGGGGTGTCGATCCTTAGTCTTGTCGTTCGTCGTATATATACCCGCAACGAACGAAGGAGCAACTCATGTCCCGGCTCAGGGTAAACAGTTTCAGCATGTCGCTCGACGGCTACGGCGCCGGTCCCGATCAGAGTCTGCAGAACCCGATGGGCGTCGGCGCCATGGCACTGCACGAGTGGGCCTTCGGAACGCGCACGTTCCGGCAGATGCACGGCGGCGAGGGCGGCAGTATCGGCGTCGACGAAGACTTCGCGTCGGCCAGCTTCGCCAACGTCGGCGCCTGGATTCTCGGCCGCAACATGTTCGGGCCGGTGCGCGGGCCGTGGCCCGACGATTCATGGAAGGGCTGGTGGGGAACCACGCCGCCGTATCACGTGCCGGTGTTCGTGTTGACCCATCACCCGCGCGAGTCGATCGCGATGGACGGTGGCACGACCTTCCATTTCGTCAGCGAAGGCATTGACGCCGCACTGGAGCGCGCCCGTGATGCGGCCGCCGGCAAGGACGTGCGTCTCGGCGGCGGCGTATCGACGATCCGCCAATACCTGCACGCCGGCGCGGTCGATGAAATGCATCTCGCGATCGCGCCCGTCGCGCTCGGCCGCGGCGAGTCCTTGCTCGAGGGAATCGACCTGCCCGGGCTCGGCTTCGAGTGCACGCGCCGTGCCGCCACGGCGGCGGCGATGCATGTCGTGTTGACGAAGCGCGCCGCGCCGCGGGAGTGACGTGCGCGGCCCGGACTAGCGAGCGATTTCGACCTCGGCCTCGACTTCGACCGGTATGCCGAAGGGCAGCTCGAACAGGCCAACGGCGCTGCGCGCATGCGCGCCGACCTCGGGGCCGAAGACTTCCAGCACGAGATCGCTGAAGCCATTGATGACGACCGGCTGGCGCATGAAGCCCGGCGCCGAGTTGACCATGCCGAACACGCGTATCCACGCGCTGATGCGGTCGAGGTCGCCGAGCGCGCGTTGCAGGCTGCCGAGGATCGAGAGCGCCGTCAGCCGCGCTGCCGCGTAGCCCTGCTCGATCGTCAGGTCGCTGCCGACCTTGCCGAGCGGCTGGGCGATCGAGCCGTCGGCGTTCTGCGGGCCGTGCCCGGAGACGATCGCCCGCGTGCCGACGATGCGAACCATCGCGAACGGCAGCACCGTGCCGGGCGGCGCCTTCAGGGTCGCCGGCAGCACCAGGCCGAGCGAGGCGAGTTTCGATTCGATGCGGGCCATGGCGGTCTCGGGAGTGTGGGCTCAGCCAGCGCTGCCGCGCAAGGCGGCCCTGATCTTCCTGACGAATGCCGGGTCGGCGTCGCTCAGCTTGGTCGTGCGGCCCGCGACCCGGCCGTCGGCGTCGATCAGGATCAGCGCCGTGGTGTGGTTGAACTCGCCGTCCGCCAGGGCACGGTACTGGATGCCGAGCACCGCCGCGAGCTTGCGGGCGCTCGTCGCATCCGTACGCGCCAGCGTCCACTGTCCGGAGGCGAGATGGCGTTCTTCGGCGGTCTGCTTCAGCACCGCGACCGTGTCGTGCGTCGGGTCGAAGCTCACCATCAGCACCGGAATCCGCGCGCGCTCCTCATCGCTCAGCTTGGCCTCGGTCTCGCGCAGTGCGTCGATCAGCATCGGGCACACCGACTTGCAGGTCGTATAGAACATGCTGACCAGCATCGGCTGGCCGCGCCGCTCGTCGAGCAGGGCGGTCTTGCCGTCCTGGTCGGTGAGGTTGACGCGCAGCTGGTAGATCGAATCGGACGGCAGCGCGGCCGTCCGGGCCGTGTCGGCGGCGAAGGCCGGCGACACGGCCTGCAGTGCGAGCAAGGTCGCGACCACGGCGGAGACGACGAGCAGGCTGCGGAGTGCCGGAGCGCGATGGGTTCGGTTCATGGTGCGGGGTCCTTGGGTGAAGCAGGTCGGGCGCAGCGAAAACCCAGGCTGGTCGTGCTGTCCGATGCGTTGAGCGAAGAGAGCAGGGCGATGCGCATCAGCACCGCGTAGTTCTGCCGGTCCTGCAGGTTGATGGCGCCGGCGCCGCAGAACTTGAGCTTGTCGGGATCGTCGCCGGAACGGCTGTCCGGATTGACGAGCAGGGCGTTGAAGTCGTCGACCCATTCCCAGATCAGGCCGTGCATGTCGCGCACGCCGTAGAAGTCGGCGGCGCCGCCGACGTTCGCGCGCTCGCTGCCGGCCGAAGTCGCGTACCAGCCGAGGATCTGCGCCAGCCACTTCGGGTCGCCGCGCGCGTCGGGTCGGCTCGCATCCGACGCGGCGACGTACTCCCACTCGCTCCAGGTCGGCAGCCGCGCGTCCTCGCTTTCGCAGAAGGCCTCCGCAGCGAACCAGCTGACGTTGACGACCGGCCGCCTCTGCGCCTCCGGCGCGAGCAAGGGCGCCGGCGAGGCCCAGTCGTGCAGGTAGCCGGCGTCGGCGAAGGTCCGCGCGACGCGGTCGCGCCGCCAGGGCGGGTGGGCGATGACGAAGGCCTCGAATTCGGCCTGCGTCACAGGCACGGTCCGCATGCGGAAGGCTTCGATCGCGACCGGCTCCTTGTCGGCGTCGCCGGCCAGCACGCTGCGCAGTGTTCCCGCCGGCACGCTAACGTAGTCGGCCGGGACGGCGGTCGCCGCGCCAGCGGCGGCGACCGCCGCGCCCGCCAGCAGGCACGAGAGGGTTCGCACCGTCGTCTCCTTCGTTCGTCGGTAGCGTCGCTCAGTGCGTCGCGGCGGGGACCGCGGCCTTCGCGGCGCGCACCTTCTTGACGTCGTCGGCGTGGATCTGTCCGCCCGGATTGCCCCAGGCGTTCAGCACGTAGGTCAGGATGTTGGCGACCTCGTCGTCGTTGAACTGGTTCATCGGCGGCATCACCGAGTTGTATTCGATGCCGTTGACCGTGACCTTGCCGGCGAGTCCGTGCAGCAGGACGCTGATGGCGCGCTGCGGGTCCGCGGCGAGGTAGTCCGACTTGGCGAGCGGCGGAAAGACGCCCGCAAGCCCGGCCCCGTTGCCCTGGTGGCAGACCGAGCAGGTTCCCGAGAAGAGCTCCTGGCCGGCCTGGGCCTGCTCTTCGCGCGTCAGCGTGCCGGTGGCGGCCGCCCTGGTCGCGGTGACCACCGCGTTCAGGTTCGCCAGCGAGCGGTCGCCGAGGTAGACCGAATCGAGCTCCTTGCCGGAGTAGATCGTCTTGTCTTCCGGCCCGCTCACTTTCAGGATCGCGAGCGCGCCCTTGTTGAAGGCGCGGAAGATCGAGTGGTCGACCAGCACGTAGCTGCCCGGCACCTTGGTCTTGAACTCGACCGTTGCGGCACCGCCCGACGGGATCAGCGTCGTCTGCACGTTCTTCTGTACGTTGGTGCCGCCCTCGAAGCGGACCTTGTCGAAGATCGCGCCGATGACGTGGAAGCTCGACACCAGGTTCGGGCCGCCGTTGCCGACGAACAGGCGCACCGTCTCACCGGTCTTGGCGGTGATCGCCTTGTCGCCGGTGAGCGAGCCCTCGGCGCCGTTGAAGAGCACGTAGGTCGGCCGCTCGTCGATCGCCTTTTCCATGTCGAAGGGCTGCAGGCCCTTCTCGCGGTATTTGCCGGTCGTGTAGAAGTCGCCTTGCATCACGTAGTACTCGTGGTCGACCTTGGGCAGGCCTTCCGGCGGCTCGACCAGGATCAGGCCGTACATGCCGTTGGCCACGTGCATGCCGACCGGCGCGGTGGCGCAGTGGTAGATGTAGACGCCCTCGTTCAATGCCTTGAAGGTGAACTGCGACTCGTGGCCTGGCGCCGTGAAGCTCGACGCCGCGCCGCCGCCCGGCCCGGTCACGCCGTGCAGGTCGATGTTGTGCGGCATCTTGTTGTTCGGGTTGTTCTTGAGGTGGAACTCGACCGTGTCGCCCTGGCGCACGCGGATGAAGCTGCCTGGGACGGTGCCGCCGAAGGTCCAGAACGTGTACGACACGCCCTCGGAGATCGGCATGTCCTTCTCCACCACTTCCAGCTCGACGATGACCTTGGCCGGCGCCTTGCGCCCGGTCGGCGGCGGGACGTTCGGCGGGCTGGTGAGGACGGCATGGATCGGCGCGCCCTGCGGCGGTCCGAAGTCGCCCGCCCACTTGACGGGCGGCGGCGCCTTGTTCGCCGGTGTGGCGGCGCCGGCACTGGTCGCGGCGAGCGAAGAGACGGCCGCCAGGACGGCGAAGAGGAGTTTCTTAGTATGCGATGTCACGAGCGGGTACCTCCGCCGAGAGCCCTCGGTCCACGATGACCGGAAGGTTCACCCTCGATGCCTCTATCGTCACGGTCGGGCGCGCTTCGATCCTTGATCCGAATCAAGGTCCGCGCCGGCCATCGGGCTAAAGATGCGCCCCAGGAGACCACGATGACAGAACCCACCCGCCGAACCTTCATGCTGCACGCCGTCTCTGCCGGCGTCGCGGTAGCCACCTCGAGCGCCCACGCGCAGACCGCGGGCGCCAAGCTCGACGAAGCGGACCCTCAGGCGGTCGCCCTCGGGTACAAGGTCGACACCGCCAAGGTCGACGGCAAGAAGTATCCGAATCACGTGGCGGCTCAGGACTGCGCCAATTGCCAGCTGTACCAGGGCAAGGCGAAGGACCCGACCGGGCCGTGCCCGCTGTTCGCTGGCAAGCCGGTGGCCGCGGGCGGTTGGTGCAGCGCCTGGAACAAGAAGACGGCCTGAGCTGCGCAAGCGCTTGCCGCGCGCTGGCGACGCCTACTTCGCGAGCGCCCTGAAGATCCCGGCCGGATCCTTCGTGATCGCCACTGAGACGATGTAGCCGAATACGACGAGCGCGGCCAGCCACGCGGCGCCGCGGACCGGCCGCGGCAACGCCGGCCCGAGCGCGACGGCGCCGAGTCCGATGTAGACAACGAGGCCGACGATCTTTGCCATCAGCCAGGGCGCGGCGCGCGGGTCGAGGCTGGCCATCCAGGCCAGCGTCACCGCCGAGAGCAGGAGCGCGGTGTCGACGACGTGCGGCAGGGTGCGCGCCCATCGTCCGCGCACCCATGCGGCGCCGGCCAGGGCGCCTGCGCCACGCGCGAAGAAGCCCGTGAACGACAGGGCGACCGCCATCTGGTGAATCGTCCTAACCGCGATGTAGTCCACGGTTGATTGTCGATTCAGCCGCACGCGAGGGTCGTCGAGCGCCGAGCTCCGGCGAGTCGACTTCGGTCGATCGTTTCAGGTCGGGACTAAGGCAGCTTCTTGAACCCGAACGCTGGCGGATTCATGCCGCAGCTCACGCCGTCATCGCCGACCTGGCCGGTCGCATCGACCACGAACTTCGACTTCGCCGTGCCGGCAACCACCAGCGGCGCGGTGAGCTTGATCCCGTTGAGGCTGCTCGAGCTCGTCGGCTGCATGAAGGTGTCGCCGCCTTTGGCCTGCCCTGGGTTGGTCGTGAGGTAGAGGTACACCGGATCGGCCACCGGCGCCGCGTCGGTGCCGTGGCACATGGTCGGCGCGCCGACCGCGTCGGGCGCCTGGGTCATGCCGCTGTTGTCGGTGCGGCAGACGTCGGACGAGTACTGCGTGCTGGCCATGCACAGGCCCGACGAGGTGCTCGGGGTGAACTTGATGATGTCCGACATCTTGATGATGATGCAGTTGTACGTCCCGTCGGGCGGGTTGCCGCTGCCGAGCGTCGGCGCCTGCAGGAAGTCGACCTCGGTCGGCGTCTCTTTCGAGAAGACCGTATAGGGGTTGGTGCACAGCGGGCTCGTCGACAGCATGACGCTGTAGACCTGGAGCTTGAGCGAGCTGGCGTCGAGCGCCATGGCTTGCGACGACGAGAGTGCTGCGGCGAGCAGGGTGAACCGGAGGAATTTCATGGTCCGTTCCGTTCCGCTCAGCTGCCGGCGCCGACGATCGTCAGCTTGTCGACGCTCGCCGCAGGGTCGTCTCCGCCGCCGCCACACGAGGTGATCGCAGCACCTGCGATCAATGAACAAACGACGAGGGCAAGCAAGCGCTTCATGAGGACTCCGGAGACGGACTGAGGACCAGTTCGGTTGTCGGCCGACCCTGCCGGAGCTTGAGCGGTGCGCGCTCGAACCACCGGTCCTCCGTGACTTGCGACCGGCCGCGGCCGGCGCGACCTCAGTTCTGCACGCCCTGCGGGACGGGCAGGCCGCGTTCCTTCATCGCTTCGCGCAACCGGTCCGGATAGTCGGTGATGATCCCGTCGACGCCCCAGTCGATGAGGCGGCGCATGTCGGCGGGCTCGTTCACCGTCCAGGCAATGATCTGCAGCCCGGCGCCATGCGCGCGCTTCACCGCCGATTCGTCGACGTTGTTGAACCAGGGCGACCAGATCGTTCCGCCCGCGGCCTTGACCATGTCCGGCACCGATGGGTAATCGCGCGCCAGCCGGCCCGCCGTCCAGCTCGGGTCTTCCACGTTGTTGGCACCTCGGCTCTGGATCGTGAGGTAGACGGTGCGCATGCCGGGCGCCAGCCGCTGCACGATCTGCAGCGTGCGCCAGTCGAAGCTCTGGATCATCACGCGCTCGGTCATGCCGGCATCGCGAATCGCGGCAAGCAATGTCTTCACGAACTCCTCGGGCGACACCGTGTCGTCGGGCTTGTTCGGATAGATCTTGGTCTCGATGTCGAACTGCACGTCGTCGGCGCCGAG
>JBDTNU010000062.1:0-14192 GCA_039933535.1 Caldimonas sp.
CGCCGACGCTCGGCTCGTGCCCCGGCCAGTTCACCGCCAACACGATGGCGATGGTGGCCGAGACGCTCGGCCTGGCGATGCCCGGATCGGCGATGCTGCCGGCCGCGTATTCGGAGCGGCTGGCGATGGCACGCCGCGCCGGTCGCCGAGCGGCCGGGATCGTGCGCGACGGCGGTCCGCTGCCGCGCGATCTGGTGACGCGCAGGTCGCTCGAGAACGCCTGCGCCGCGGTGGCCGCGACCGGCGGCTCGACCAACGCCGCGCTGCATCTGCCGGCGATCGCCCACGAGGCCGGCATCCGCTTCTCGCTCGACGACGTGGCCGAGGTCTTCGCGCGCACGCCGCTGATCGCCAATCTGCAGCCGGGCGGCAAGTACCTCGCCGTCGACCTGCATCGGGTCGGTGGCGTCGGCGTCGTGCTGAAGGCGCTGCTCGACGGCGGCTTCCTGCACGGCGATGCGCTCGCGCTGTCGGGGCGCACGCTGGCCGAAGAGCTGGCCGGCGCGGCCGCGCCCGACGGCGACGTCGTGCGCGATGCGGCCCACGCGCTGCTCGCCACCGGCGGCGTGGTCGTCCTGAAAGGCAGTCTCGCGCCCGACGGCGCGCTGATCAAGATTGCCGGCTTGAAGAGCGCGATCTTCGAAGGGCCGGCGCGCGTCTTCGAGTGCGAGGAAGACGCTTTTGCCGCAGTCAGCGCGCGCGCCTATGCGGCGGGCGAAGTGCTCGTGATCCGCAACGAAGGGCCGCGCGGCGGACCCGGCATGCGCGAGATGCTCGGCGTCACGGCACTGGTCTATGGGCAAGGCATGGGCGAGAAGGTGGCGCTCATCACCGACGGGCGCTTTTCCGGCGCGACGCGCGGCCTGATGGTCGGCTACGTCGGCCCCGAGGCGGCCGACGGCGGCCCGATCGCGCTGGTGCAAGGCGGCGACCGCATCCGCATCGACGGCGAGGCGCGCACGCTGGACTTGATGATGAGCGACGACGAGCTGACGCGGCGTCGCGCCGCGCACGTCGCCGTGCCGAGAGAGCGGCTCGCCGGCGTGCTCGAGAAGTACGCGAAGCTGGTCGGCCCGGCGTATCTCGGCGCCGTCACGCACTCGGGTGCGGTCGAGTGGGAAGACGAGGCGCCGCCTTCGAGCTGACGGATCGGAACGGAGCGCGTCCAGGTCTCTCTTGGCGTGCACGCTGCTGATCGCGTGCCCCTGAGCGGGCAGATGGCGATTTGTCAGGGCGCCGGCATCACCATTTGCTTGATTCGCATGGCACCTTCGATCGACCTGACCCGGCCGTCGTCGCCCCATACGAGCGAGTAGGGCGCGTCGTCGTCGCCCCAATAGGTCCATGCGGGCGCGTCGAGGCTCGGCGTGGCGTCGGCACGCGGATAGCCGAGCGAGACGATCACCTGCTCGCGCGTCATGCCTGCCATCACCTTGCCAGCACGCACCGCGGCCTGCACGTCCGCCGGCCAGGTGTCGATCTTCGCGGCCGGGTTCTCGTTCACGACCACGTTCTTGAAGTACTGCTCGCGCGTCGTCAGCTTCGGCTCCTCGACGCCGATGCTCATCTTGCGGCCTTCGATCAGCACGTTGGCGCGGTTGCGACCCCAGTCGACGAAGCGCACCTTCGAGCCCGCGGGAACGAAGGGCAGCGACGAGTAGGCGGCGTCACCGATCCAGTCGTCGTCGTAGCGCAGGTTGCAGCAGGTGAAGGTCGTCGCCTGTGCCATTTGTGCCGCGGCGGCCGCGGACGGCGCCTGCACGACCTTGTCGCCGACGATTCGTTGCGTTGCCTCTTCCTCCAGCCAGACCTCGCGGCGAAACGCGTCGAGCGTGCCGGTGACGCGGTAGCGCACGTCGGGTTGCAACTCGACCTCGACGACGCCCTCGACGGCGTCGTTCTTCAGCGAGGAGAAGATGTCGATGATCGGAGCCGCTTGCACGACTCGCGCGAGCAGCTTCAGCCGCAAGCGGCTGGCCGCGACCGGGCGTTCGACGTGCTGGATGCTCAGGAGGTTGCCGCGGCCCCGGCTCGCCTGCAGGCTCGAGTCGATCGCCGTTCGCATCGACTTGCCATCCACTTCTGCGAGGACGAAGAACGTTCCACCGTCGTGGGATCCGCGGTTCGCGGTGTCGGCAACGATCGCCGCGGGTCCCGGCGGAAGCGGATCGGCACCATATGCCGTGGCCGCCCCGAAGAGCAGCACGGTCGCGAGGAGACGCGTTCGGTGCATCGCGCGAACCTAGCTGTGCCCCGCCACCGCGTGCGGCACGTACGGCGCCTCGAGCTCGGTGATGTCTTCGGGCGAGAGCACGAGCGTGAGCGCCGCGACCGCGTCGTCGAGCTGCTCGAGCTTGGTCGCGCCGACGATCGGCGCGGAGACCTCGCTCTTGGCCAGCACCCAGGCCAGCGCGACCTGCGCACGCGGCCGGCCCAAGCGCCTGGCCACCGTCGCCAGTGCCTCGACGACGCGACGATCGGCGTCGCCCGTCTTCGCGTAGAGGCTGCGGCCGAACTCGTCGGTCTCGGAGCGGGCGCTGGTCGCGTCCCAGTCGCGCGTCAGTCGGCCACGTGCGAGCGGGCTCCACGGAATGACGCCGATGCCTTCTGCCTTGCAGAGCGGCAGCATCTCGCGCTCTTCTTCGCGATAGAGCAGGTTGACGAAGTTCTGCATCGTCGCGAAGCGCGCCCAGCCGTGCTTTTCCGAAAGGTGGAGTGCCTGCGCGAACTGCCATGCATACATCGACGAAGCGCCGATGTGCAATGCCTTGCCGGCACGCACCACGTCGTTCAGCGCTTCGAGCGTTTCCTCGATCGGCACGCCGTAGTCCCAGCGATGGATCTGGTAGAGGTCGACGTAGTCGGTGCCCAGGCGGTTCAGGCTCGCGTCGATCTCCGCGAAGATCGCCTTGCGCGAGAGGCCCGCGCCGTTCGGCCCCTTGTGCATGCGACCGTTGACCTTGGTCGCGAGCACGATCTCGCCGCGCCGCGCGTAGTCGACGAGTGCCTTGCCGACGATCTCTTCACTGGTGCCGTCGGAATAGACGTTGGCGGTGTCGAAGAAGTTGATGCCGAGGTCGAGCGCCTTCTTGATGAAGGGCCGGCTCGCCGCATCGCCGAGCGTCCACGGATGGTTGCCGCGCTCGGACACGCCGTAGCTCATGCAGCCGAGGCAGATGCGGGAGATCTCGAGGCCCGTGCGGCCGAGGCGGGTGGTGGTCGTGGTCTTCATGAATGCGAGTGTGCCTTTCTCCGGGCTTGCTCAGGTTCGGGCCGATCCGCCGGGCGCTTCAGGTACGCCTCGAGCGTCGTCGGCTCTTGACCCGTCAACGCCATCACGTGCCCGCTGACCTGCGCCAGGCTGCCATCGCGTATGGCCTGGTACGAGCTGATCCAGCCGCGCATCTCGAACTCGGGCGCGCCGTAGTGGAGACGCGAAGCCCATGCCTCCTGGTCGGTCTCGTCGACGAAGCGAACGGTCTTGCCCGGGCGGCTCAGCATCGCGGCCGCCTGCGCCAGCGAGAAGCTTTCCTTGCCCGTCAGATCCCAGGTTCGGCCGTCGTGGCCTGGCGAAGAAAGCACTGCGGCACACGCCGCGGCAACGTCTTCGCGCAGGATCGCCGACACCCGGCCATCGCCGGCCGGACCCCGGATGGCGCCGTCGGGATGAACCATGGACGGGATGAAGTCCATGTAGAGATTCATGCGAAGAAAGGTCCATGACAGCGCCGTCTTGCGAACGTGCTGCTCCGTGTGCCAGTGGTCGCGTGCGAGCGTGAAGGTAGCGTCTTCGGAGGCGCCCAGAAACGAGAGATAGACGATTCGGCTCACGCCCGCGGCCACGGAAGCATCGACCGCGGTGCGGTGCTGCTGGACCCGGTCGGCAGCCTCCGTCGCGGGGACGAGGAACAAGGTGTGCGCGCCTTGCAGGGCCGCGCGCATCTCGTCGAATGCGCCGTAGCCGCCGGCGGCCTTGCGCACCTCGGCTTGCTCTTCGCGGGGCACCCGCTTCGGGTCGCGCACGATCAGGCGAAGCCGCTGGCCGACGGACTCGAGTCTCGATGAGACCAGCCCGCCGACCCGTCCGGTCGCGCCCGTGATGGCGATGAGCTCGCTCCGCATCGATTCGTCCATCGGCTACGCCCTCTGCGAAAGGCACGCCAGGTGATAGATGCCGGCTGCCGCGTCCGCGGCGGCGCCTTTCTCGACCATGGCCTGCGCGCTCAGGTCGAGGGCCAACGCCTCGATCGCCTCGCCCGAATAGCCGGTGACCAGCAAGACCTGGTCGACGCCCGCGTCGCGCCCGCGAATGCTTTGCTCCCGGGTCATCTCGGGGGCGGCGCCCGACTCGAGCCAGAAGGCGCTCGTCACTCCGTCGCGTTGCATCAGCGCCGAAAGCGCCTGGTCGAGCCACGCCTCCAGCCGCGCCTTGTCGGCCGCGCCGCAGGTGAATCGAATGCTGAGCGCCGATGAGCCGAGCACCGTTCCAAGTCGCTGCCTGACCGTGCAAAAACCTCGCGTCATGCCGCGAAAGCTCGGCATCGTGCGCTGGGTCCACGGCGTTGGATGATTCAGGCGTTCGAGGTACGGGCCGCCGGAGAGGACGTCGATGTCGATCACTTCGTAGATCACCAGGTAGCGCGGGCCGGTCGCCGATGCAGCGACCCAGCGCTGAGCCCTGAGAAATCCGGGGATGCCGACACGTTCGGGAAAGTGCTCTCGCGTGTGCCAGGCATCGTGGGCAGCGATGTCTTCGGGCACGATGTCGTACCAGAGCAGCATCGCCGCATTGCCCAGCAAAGCCATGGGAATGTCCTCGTCGTCCTGGCGCAAGTTCGGTGCTCGAATCGTCGCAACCTTACTACCGTCCCTGCCGACCATGTTGAAATTCGATGCGCCTCACGGCGAACCGACCATGCGATTCATTCAAGCCAACGGCATCACGATGCGCATCGCCGAGATGGGCAGCGGTCCGCTGGTCATCCTCGTGCACGGCTGGCCCGAGTCCTGGTATTCGTGGCGCCATCAGCTCGCGGCCCTGGCCGCGGCGGGCTACCACGCCGTGGCCCCCGACATGCGCGGCTACGGCAAGACCGACAAGCCCACTGCGGTGGCCGACTACGACATTCATCATGTGACCGCCGACATCGCCGGCATCGTCGACGCGCTGGGCGAAAAGACGGCGGTGCTGGTAGGGCACGACTGGGGCGCCATCGTCGCGTGGCAATGCATGCTGCTCCATCCCGACCGGTTCACGGCGCTGGTGGCGATGAGCGTGCCCTTCGGCGGCCGCGGGCCGATGTCGCTGGTCGACATGCTGAAGAAGGCGCATGGCGACGACTTCTTCTACATCCTGTACTTCCAGGAGCCCGGCGTCGCCGAGGCGGAGTTCGACGCCGACCCGCGCGCCATCCTGAGCCGCCTCTACCTTTCGCCGGACTCGCCGCGCGAGGCGCCCGTGGTCACCGACCCGAAGCGCTCTGCCGGCGGCTGGATCCCGCGCCTCGGTGCGTCGAAGGGCTTGCCCGACTGGCTCACGGCCGAGGACCTCGACTACTACGTCGGCGAGTTCACCGCAGCGGGCTTTCGCGGCGGCATCAACTACTACCGCAACTTCCATCGCAACTGGGAAACGACGCCGCAGCTCGCGGGCGCACAGGTGCGGCAGCCGGTCCTGTTCATCGCTGGAACGAAGGACGTCGTGATTCGCGGCGCGAGCGCCGAGCACCTCACGGCGATGATGAAGCCGGTCGTGCCGAATTTGCGCGGCGTGAAGCTCATCCCCGGCATCGGGCATTGGGTGCAGCAGGAAAGCCCGGCGGAGACCAACGCCGCGGTCGTCGAGTTCCTGCGCGGTTTGCCGAACAGCTGAGCGCGATGGCGAAGCTCTGGGCAGGAGGCAGCGGCTACGCCTTCAAGGAATGGAAGGGGAGCTTCTATCCGGAGAAGATCCAGCCCGAGGCCATGCTTGCCTGGTACGCCGCGCGGCTGCCGACCGTGGAGATCAACAACACCTTCTATCAGATGCCCAAGGTCGCCGTGCTGGCGCAATGGGCCGAAGCGACACCGGCGGACTTTCGATTCGCCATCAAGGCGTCGCGCCGCATCACGCACGACGCGCGGCTGAAGGCCGACGCCGCGGCCGACTCGGTCGCCTACCTCTACGGAAACCTCGCGACGCTCGGCAGCAAGCGCGGGCCGGTTCTCTTTCAGCTGCCGCCTTTCCTCAAGAAGGATCTGCCGCGCCTGAACGAGTTTCTGAAGCTGCTGCCCGAGGGGCACCGGGCGGCATTCGAGTTCCGCAACGACAGCTGGTTCGACGACGACGTGTACGCCGCGCTCCAGGCGGCGGGCGCGTCGCTCTGCCTGTCGGAACGCGAAGACAATGCGCCGCCGCCGCTGGTGGAGACCGCGTCCTGGGGCTATCTGCGGCTGCGCCTCGAGAACTACTCGGAAGACGATCTTGGGCAATGGCTGAGCCGGATCGCGGCGACGCGGTGGCAGGAGACGCACGTGTACTTCATGCACGAGCCGACGGCGCCCGGCTACGCGACCACGCTGCTGCGCCTGGACGCGGCCTTGAACCAGGGCGCGCCCGCCGGCTAGGCCGACCTCGCCATCCGCCTCGGCCCCAGCCCTCGAATCGCCGAGCCGCACCGCCGCCCCTCCCGGCTTGAGATTGCGCGTTGGGCGAGTGCTATTCTCGCGCCCGCCAATCACCGGGTCGAAGGCTTCGACGCGGGCCGTGGTGCCCCTGATCAAGGAGTCTGGTCGATGAAGAAACTTGCTGCGTGGGTTGCCGCCGTCGTCGTCGGCACGCTCGGGTCGGCGGCGTCCGCTGCAACGCTGGACAGCGTGCGCGAACGCGGCTTCGTCAATTGCGGCGTCGGCGAGAACTTCGCCGGGTTCTTCGCACCCGACAGCGCCGGCAAATGGTCCGGGCTCGACATCGACGTCTGTCGCGCCTTGTCGGCGGCGATCTTCGGCGTGCCGGACAAGGTCAAGTACCTGCCGGCAACCCCGGCGACGCGTTTCGCGCAGCTGCAATCGGGTCAGGTCGATCTGCTGTCACGGTCGGTGACCTGGACGCTGGCGCGCGACGCCGGGCTCGGGCTGAGCTTTTCCGGCGTGACGTTCTTCGACGGCCAGGGCTTCATGGTGCGCAAGGCGCTGGCCGCCAAGGGATTGAAGGGCCTGGATGGCGCGACGGTGTGCACGCAGACCGGCACGACGACGGAGCTGAACCTCGCCGACTACTTCCGCTCGCATTCGATGAAGTACACGCCCGTGGTGTTCGAGACAACCGACCAGGTCGTCGCGGCCTACGAGGCGCAGCGTTGCGACGCCTACACCACCGACAAGTCGACGCTCGCCGCACGCCTGGGCAAGCTCAAGGATCCCGCTGCGCACGTGATCCTGCCGGAGACGATCTCGAAGGCGGCCAACGGCCCCGTGGTGCGCCAGGGCGACGGGCAATGGGCCAATATCGTGCGCTGGACCGTGAACGCGCTGATCGCCGCCGAAGAGCTGGGCGTCACCTCGGCCAACGTCGAGCAAATGAAGGCGACCACCAAGGACCCGGAGACGCGCCGGCTGCTCGGTGCGGATGGCGAGCTCGGCAAGCTGATGGGCCTCGACAACGCGTGGGCCTACAACGCGATCAAGAGCGTCGGCAACTACGGCGAGATCTACGAGCGCAACCTCGGCCCCAAGGGCGCGGTCTCGATCCCGCGCGACGGGCTCAATCGCCTGTGGAGCAAGGGCGGGATGCTGTTCTCGCCCTCCTTCCAGTGAGGTAGGGCTTGCGCTCGCCGGGGAGGCGCGCACTACCGATCCAGCTGCTGATCTACCTGGCGGTGGGCGTGCTCGCGGCCGCTGCCGCGATCTATGCGATCGACGTGCTGCGTGCACGCGGCATCCAGGCCGGCTTCGGCTTCCTGAAGCACACCGCCGGCTTCGAGATCGGCTTCAAGCTGATCGCGTACGACTCGACCGACAGCTACACGCGCGCCTTCGTCGTCGCGCTGCTCAACACCTTGCTGGTCTCCGGCTTGTCGGTCGCGATGGGCACGGCCATCGGCCTGCTCGTCGCCGTGGCGCGGCTCGCGCCGATCCCGGCGATCCGCGCGGCCGGCACGGTCTACGTCGAGGCGTTCCGCAACACGCCGCTGCTGTTCCAGCTGCTCGCGCTCTACGCCGTGAGCCTGGCCGTGCTGCCACCGCCGCGAGACTCGTACGCCCTCGGCGGCTGGGCCCTCGTCAACAACCGCGGCATCTTTCTGCCTTCGGCCAGCATGACGACGTGGGCCGCGGTCGCGGCCATTGCGCTGGTGCTGCTGCTGGCCGCCTCCGGGTGGCTGATGCAACGAAGCCCTGCCCCCCGCCGGACGCTCGCGCCGACGGCGATCGTCGCGCTTGTCCTCGCGGCCAGCGCGCTGGCGTCGATGAACTGGGTCGTGCCCAAGGTCGAAGGCTTCAACGTCGAAGGCGGCATCGCGCTCGTGCCCGAGCTCGGCGTGCTGGTCGTCGCGCTCAGCCTGTATTCGGCGGCCTTCATCGCCGAGACCTTCCGCAGCGGCTTCCTGGCCGTGCCTTCGGGGCAGTGGCAGGCCGCGTTCGCGCTCGGCCTCGACCGGGCTGCCGCCATCCGCGGCGTCGTGCTGCCGCAAGCGCTGCGCGCTTGCCTGCCCGCACTCGCCAGCCAGTACATCAACGTGATCAAGGCGTCGTCGCTGGCTGCGGCGGTCGGCTTTCCGGACCTGATGCAGGTCTTCGGCAAGACGACGTTGAACCAGACCGGGCAGGCAGTCGAGGTGATCGGCCTGACGATGGCCGTCTACCTCGTCATGAGCATGACGATCGCCGGTGCGGTGCACTGGGTCGATCGCCGTGCGGCGATGGAACGCTAGCGTGCGATCGGACCCGGTCGCGGGACTGGCCGCGAGGCCGAGCCTCTGGCAACGCCTGGCGCCCGACCGCGTGTCGGCGGTCGTCCTGGTGCTGGCGCTGGTCGCGGTGGCCGCGGCGGCGGTGCCGCTCTTCGAGTGGGCCGTGCTCGACGCCACGTTTCCCGGCGGGGCGCAGAGCCGTTGCGATGGCCGCGGCGCCTGCTGGCTGTTCGTCGCCGAACGCTTGCCCCAGTTCCTGTCCGGCTACTACCCGCCGCCCGAGCGCTGGCGGCTCTACCTGATTGCCGGCCTGCTCGCGGCCTGGTGCGCGATGCTGCTGCGGCCCGCATTCCGCCACCGCCTCGATGTCGCGATCGGCGCGATCGCCTGCGTCCTCGCGGCTGGATACGTCTTGGCGGCGGGTGGCGTGTTCGGGCTGCCGAAAGTGGAAACCAACCTCTGGGGCGGCCTTTTCGTCACCTTGATGCTGTCGCTGACCGCGATGGTCGTGTCCTTCCCCGCGGGTGTCGCGC
The DNA here is from genome assembly GCA_039933535.1 of Caldimonas sp. GTDB lineage: Bacteria > Pseudomonadota > Gammaproteobacteria > Burkholderiales > Burkholderiaceae_C > Schlegelella_A. The sequence goes on from JBDTNU010000062.1 coordinate 9,422, forward strand.
TCGCGCTGGCGCGTCATTCACAAAACCCGCTGCTGCGCGGGCTTGCCAGCGCCTTCGTCGAGATCATCCGCGGCGTGCCGCTGCTCGCGATCCTGTTTCTCGCCGTCGTCCTCATCCCGCTGTTCATCCCCGCCGACAGCGGCATCGGACTGTTCGCGCGCGTCGTCGTCGGCCTGTGCCTCTATGCGTCGGCCTACATGGCGGAAGCGATCCGCGGTTCGCTGCAAAGCATTCCGCGCGGTCAGTTCGACGCGGCCGGCGCGCTGGGCTTGAGCTTCTGGCCCGCAATGCGTCTCGTGATCCTGCCGCAGGTGATGCGGCGCGCCATGCCGAACATCATCAACACCTTCATCCAGGTCCTGAAGGACTCGACGCTCGTGCTCATCGTCGGCGTGTTCGACCTGCTCGGCATGGTGAACCTCGCGGTCAGCGATCCGAAATGGATGGCGAACTCCACCGAAGGGTTCGTGTTCGCCGGTCTTGTCTTCTTCGTGCTCTGCTTCAGCATGTCGCGCCTGAGCCTGCTCGTCGAGCGACTGTTGGCCAAGGGCGAGGGACGCGTGCCGCAACCGGGGTGAGCGCGGGGCGAGACCTCGCTCGCGGCACCCGGTCTCAATCCTCGAACCGCCCCAACCGCACCGCCGTGCCACCGGGCTTGAGATTGCGCGTGCCCGGCATCACCAGCACGGCATCGTCGTAGGGCGTCGTCCAGACGTGGTCGCCGTCCTGCGCGATCGGCGTGCCGGCCTTCGGGATCACCGAAAGGCCGTCGGTCGGCACGAGAAAGTGGAAATCGGCGCTCTTCGCCACCACCGGTTCGGTCACGCGCACCAGGCGCTGCACGGGCGGCAGCGGCAGCCGCACGTTCGCCTGCACCCAGTCCGCGTCGGCCGCGCCGGTGAGACCGAGAAAGCGCACGAGCGCGTCGATGGCCACGTCGGCGGCGGCCCGCTCCCAGTGCTGGCCGCACTCGATCAGCAGGGCCCGCTTCGGGCTCGCGGGGTCGCCGAAGCCGCCGCGGTCGACCATGCGCATGCCGGCGGGGTGGCCGGTGTCGACGAGCAGGTCGCCCGGCACGCCGAGGTCGCGCGCATAGGCCGCGTTCTTCTCGACCGTGCCGCACACCATCAATGGGCGGCAGGGCTCGCTCATGCTGTGGATGTCGAGCAGCAGCTCGGCCGCGTCGACGAAAGGCCGAAGCAGGCGTGCCCGTCGCAGCTCGAGCGAATCGCGCGGGCCGAACAGCGTGGCGTCGGACCAGACGCGGTTGTAGTCCTCGTCGACCAGCCGCGAAGGAAAGGGATCGGCGGGATCGAAGCGCGCGTAGGCCTCGACGTTCGCGAAGGTCAACGTCAGGGTGCCGCGCTGCGGGCGAAAGCCGCTGGCCAGCAGCCAGTCGAGGGCGATCGCGCCGCAGATCTCGTTGCCGTGGGTCAGGGCCTGCACCATCACGTTCCGGCCGGGGCGGCCCGAGTCGATCACGTGGACCCAGTCGACGCCGGTGCCGCCGTCCTTCCAGCGGCCGATGTCGGGGGCCCGCAGCTCGATTGGCGGAAGCTCGGCCATGGCAGTCATCGCAGGATCATGGTGGCGAGCGCGCGTGTCATCGCCGAATCGTCGTCGCCCCAGTCGAGCACGATGTCGAAGTGATGGCGGTCGGGCTCCATCAGCGCCACCGCCGGGTAGCCCGCGCCGCGCCACGCATCGAGCCAGGCGTGCGCCTGGTCGTGAAAGCCGCTCGTCTCGCCGGCACCCCAGGCGACGACCATCTTGCAGGGCGCGGGCGGAAGGTGATGGATCGGGCTGAGCGACTGCACTTGCGCGTCGTCGAAGTCCATCCACGCGTTGACGAACGACCGTGCCAAGGGCGCCAGGTCGAAGATGCCGCTCACCGGCATCGCGCCCTTGATCGCGTTCTCGGGCAGGCCCATCGCTTCGCGCCAGCCGCCCGCGACGACCGCTCCGGTGAGATGGCCGCCGGCCGAGCTGCCGCCGACGAAGATGCGCTCCGGATCGATGTTGTGGCCGCGCCCGTTGCGGTGCAGCCAGGCGATCGACGTGCGCACCTGTCGCACGATCTCGCCGAGCGTCACCGCCGGTGCCAGCGTGTAGTCGACGGCGACGACGCTGATGCCGCGGCGCGTCAACGCGCCGGCCATGAAGGTCGACTCGTTCTTGCTCAACATGCGCCAGTAGCCGCCGTGGATGAAGACGAACACCGGCTTCAGTCCCGGCCCAGGCGCGGGAAAGAGATCGAGGCATTGGCCGCTGGCCGCGTCGTAGCAAAGGTCGCGCTCGTGCGGCAGCGAGCGGTAGGCCTCGGCCGAGCGCTCGAGGTAGAGCACCATCTGCGCCTCGAAGGTGCCGGGCGCCAGTGCCGCGCTCGGCCGGTAGGCCTTGTCGATCTCGGGGTCGCTTGCGAACGTCATCGTCTTCACACTCCCAGGTAGCCCTGCCAGATCGCCGGATCGGCGTCGAGCTCGGCCGACGTGCCGGTCCACGCGACGCGGCCTTTCTCGAGGATGACATGCCGGTCGGCGAGCTGGATCAGGCGCTGCACGTATTTGTCGATGACCAGGATCGCCTGGCCGCCGGCGCGTAGCGCAGCCAGGCAATGCCAGATCTCCTGGCGCACCAGCGGCGCGAGGCCTTCGGTCGCTTCGTCGAGGATCAGCAGGCGCGGCTCGGTGACGAGTGCGCGACCGATCGCGAGCATCTGCTGCTCGCCGCCCGAGAGCTGGTTGCCGAGGTTCGCGCGCCGCTCGTAGAGGCGCGGAAACAGCTCGAACACGCGACCGATGCGATCGGCTGCGCTGCCCCGGCTCGCGCGCGCATCGCTCGCGCGCTCGAAGGCGCTCAGGTGTTCCAGCACGGTCAGGTTGGCGAAGATCTGGCGGCCTTCCGGCACGAGGCCCATGCCGCGCCGGGCGATGCGGTGCGGCGGCTCGGCCTCGACCCGCTCGCCGCGAAAGACGACCTCGCCCCGGCGCGCCGGATGGAGCCCGGTGATCGCGCGCACCAGCGTTGTCTTGCCCATGCCGTTGCGGCCGAGCAGCGCGACCACCTCGCCCGGCCCGACGTGCAGGTCGACGCCATGCAGTACCTCGCTCGCGCCGTAGCCGGCGTGCAGCGCACGCACCGCGAGCAGGGGCTCGACGGCGACGATCGGCGCGGCGACGGCGCTCATTCCTCGCCCAGGTAGGCCTCGATCACGCCCGCATCGGCGCGCACCGCTGCCGGCGCGCCGCTGGCGATGACCTGGCCGCTCACCAGCACCGAGACGCGGTCGGCGAGACGGAACACGGCGTCGACGTCGTGCTCGATGAGCAGCACGGTGGTGCGTTTGCGAAGGCTCTGGATCAGCGCTTCCATCTGCCGCGATTCGTCGTGACCCATGCCGGCCATCGGCTCGTCGAGCAGCACCAGGCGCGGCCGGCTCGCGATCGCCAGGCCGACTTCGAGCGCGCGCTGCTCGCCGTGCGAGAGCGCATCGATTCGCGCCGCGGCCTTGTCGGCCAGGCCGATCTCGTCGAGCACCTCGCGCACGCGGGCGCTCGTCTCGAGCGCGCCCGCCGCCTGCACCGCGAGCGCGATGTTGCCGGCGACGTCGAAGCTGCGAAACAGCCGCGTGATCTGGAACGAGCGCGCGAGGCCACGGCGCGCTCGCTCGTGCGGCGAAAGGCGCGTGATGTCGACGCCGGCGAAGACGATGCGGCCGCCGTCGGGCCGGAGCTGGCCCGCGAGCTGCGCGACCAGCGTCGTCTTGCCGGCGCCGTTGGGACCGATCAGCGCATGCACTTCACCTTCGAGCACTTGCAGATCGACGCCTGCGCTCGCGACGACACCGCCGAAGCGCTTCGACAGGCGCTGCACGTCGAGCAACAGGGTGCCGGTGCTCATCGCGTTCATCGCACTCATTGCACTTTGCGCCACGCGGTCGCCAGCCATCCCGCGAGGCCGTGCCGCGCGAACAGCACGACGGCGAGCAGCGCCCAGCCGGTCCAGAACTCCCAGTGCGTCGTGTAGGCCGAAAGCGTCTCCTGCAAGAGCACGAGCACCGTGGCGCCGAGCACGCCGCCCCACAGCGAGGCGACGCCGCCGAGGATCACCATCACCATCAGCGTGCCCGACTGCGTCCAGTGCATGAGCGTGGGACTCACGTAGCCTTGCTGGTTGACCGAGAGCGCGCCGGCGATGCCCGCGACGGCGCCCGCGGCGACGAACACGATCAGGCGATTGCGATAGGTGGCGAAGCCGAGCGCCTCGGCCCGCACGTCGTCGTCGCGCGTCGCGACGATGGCGCGGCCGAAGCTGGAGCGCACGAAGGCCCGCAGCCCGAGCAGCGTGGCGCCGAGCACCGCGAGCGCCACGTAGTAGAAGGTCGGCGGATCCTTCAGGTCGAGGCCGAAGCCGAGAACGGAGCGGGCGCGAATGTTGAGGCCTTCGTCGCCGCCGTAGCCCTTGATCGAGTTGGCCAGGTAGAAAAGCATCTGGCCGAAGGCCAGCGTGATCATGATGAAGTAGACGCCGCGCGTGCGCAGCGAGATCGCGCCGATCGCGAGCGCGGCCAGCGCACACACGGCCACGGTCACGGCGATGTGCAGGCCGGCGTTCAGCACGCCTTCGCTGATCAGCACGCCGGTGGCATACGCGCCCAGGCCGAAGAAGGCGGCGTGCCCGAACGAGACCATGCCGCCGTAGCCGAGCACGAGGTTCAGGCTGGTCGCGGCGATGGCGAAGACGACGATCTTGCCGGCCGTGCTGACGTAGT